>DASQJV010000488.1:0-7612 GCA_035630855.1 Allosphingosinicella sp.
GAGCCGGCGGTGGCCGAGCGCCACCGAATGGTCCGGGTCCAGCCAGGCTCCGGCGCTGTCCGGCCCGCGATAGGCGATCGCGCCGGTCATCCGCGCCAGCACGGCGCGGGCGCCCTGGCCGCCATGGTCGAAGCGCCCGCCGATGAAGCCCGCTATGCCGCACATGATCCGTTCCTACGCTGCAGACGGCTCTTTAGAGCCTGCCCGGCAGGAGTGGAAGCATCCGTTCCCCGGCGAAGGCCGGGCCCAGCCTGCGCCAGGGCTGGATCCCGGCCTCCGCCGGGAAACGGCGTCGCGAAGGCGTTGCAATTGAACGGCGGGACGGCGATTGGCGGGGCATGGCGCGTTTCGACCCCAAAAGGCTGACCGACATCCTCCTCTCCGCCGCCGGGCTGATCGTTCTGGCGCCGGTGCTGGCGGCGGTCGCGGTCGCGGTGGCGGTCGCGCTCGGACGGCCGGTCCTCTTCCGCCAGGTCCGGCCCGGGCTCCACGGCAAGCCCTTCCGGCTGATCAAGTTCCGGACCATGCTCGACTCCGTCGGTCCGGACGGAGAGCCGCTCGACGATTCCGAGCGCCTGACCCGCTTCGGCCGCTTCCTGAGGGCGAGCAGCCTCGACGAGCTTCCCGAGCTCTGGAACATCCTCAGGGGCGACATGAGCCTGGTCGGTCCGCGCCCGCTGCTCATGCGCTACCTGCCGCTCTACACGCCCGAGCAGGCGCGCCGCCACGACGTCCGCCCCGGCCTCACCGGCTGGAGCCAGGTCAACGGCCGCAACGCCCTCACCTGGCCGGAAAAGCTCGCCCTCGACACCTGGTATGTCGACCATCGCAGCTTCCGGCTCGACCTCAGGATCCTGTTCATGACTCTGGCCAGGGTCGCCTCCCGGTCCGGAATCGCCGCCGAAGGATCGGAGACCATGCCGGAGTTCAGGGGTGAGGGACCAAATTCCTCCCCCGCCTTTGCGGGGGAGGGGGACCAGGCGAAGCCTGGTGGAGGGGTTCTCTCAGACTCCCAAGAACCCCTCCACCATCCTTCGGGTGGTCCCCCTCCCCGAGAAATCTCGGGGAGGAATTAAGGCTCCCGCTCCCTCTGGCAGTGCGGCCGAGCTTCGCCTAAAGCCGCGCCGAGTGGACTGGGAAGCGATCAAGGCGGCCGTCGCGGCCTGGACCGGGCTCGAGCGGGACGCTCTTCACGTCTATGCCGCCGTCTTCATCCAGATCGGCTCGGCCGCCGTCCTCAGGCGGACCCTGGCCAGCCCCTGGCCCTGGCTGGTCGTCCTCGCCTTCGCCCTCGCCAACGAATGGCTCGACATGAACCGCGACAATCTGATCGAGCCGTGGGAGGAGCAGGCGGCTCTCCACGACCTCTGGAACTCGATGCTTCTTCCGACCCTGCTCCTGCTGGTGGCGCGGTTCGCGCCGGGCCTCATGCGGAAGGCGCCGCCGCCCCCGCCGCAGGACTGGACGGTATGAGCTTGCCCGGATTCATGATCCCGAGCGGGTCGAGCGCGCCCTTGATCGCCCGCAGCGCCATCAGCCTCGTCGGATCGGCGGTCCGGGCGAGCTCGTCCAGCTTCATCTGGCCGATCCCGTGCTCGGCCGAGATCGAGCCGCCCGTCTCGCCGACCAGATCGTGGACCAGCCGGGTCACTGCCTTGGCCTGAGCGGCCAGCCAGTCTTCCGCCGGAGCGCCGGCCGGCGGCTGGACGTTGAAATGGACGTTGCCGTCGCCGAGATGGCCGAACGCGACCACCCGGGCGCCGTCGAACCGCGACTCCACCGCCGTTCGGGCCCGCTCGATGAAGTCCGGCATGGCCGAGACCGGAACCGAGACGTCGTGCTTCACCGAGGGACCCTGGAGCCGCTCGGCCTCGGCGATCGATTCGCGAATCCTCCACAGCGCCTGCGCCTGCGCTTCGCTGGCGGCGACGAAGGCGTCCTCGGCGAGTCCCTGCTCGAGGGCGGAGGCGAGCGCCTCCTGAAGCGACTCGGCGGCGTCGCGGGCGCCCTCGGCGGCGACCGCCTCGACGAGGACGTGCCAGCGATGGCGGCCGGCCAGCGGCGCCCGGGTTCCGGCGATGGCGGCAAGGACGAGGCCGAGCGCGTCCTCAGGCACCAGCTCGAAGCTCTCCACCGACTCGCCGAGCCGCGCCTCCAGCCGGCGAAGCAGGATGAGCGCGGCGGTCGGCGATCCGAGACCGACCCAGGCGACCGAGCGCGAGCCGGCGGCAGCGACCAGCCTGAGGCTCGCCGCGGTGACCACGCCGAGAGTGCCCTCCGCGCCGATCAGCAGCTGCTTGAGGTCGTAGCCGCGATTGTCCTTGCGGAGCGCCGACAGCCCCTCGAACAGGGTCCCGTCGGGAAGCACCGCCTCGAGCCCGGCGACGAGCGAGCGCATCGGCCCGAAGCGAAGCACCTGGGTGCCGCCGGCATTGGTCGAGACGAGGCCGCCCACCGTCGCCGAGCCCTTCGCGCCGAGCGACAGCGGGAAGCGCCTTCCCGCCGCCGCCGCGGCATCGTGAAGGTCCGAGAGGATCACCCCCGCCTCGGCGACGGCGACATTCTCCTCGGCGGAGACGCTCCGGACCGAGTTCATCCGCCGAAGCGAGAGGATCAGCGCCCCGCCCCCGCCGTCCGGCGTCGCGCCGCCGACCATCGAGGTGTTCCCGCCCTGCGGGACGATTCCCGCCCCGGCCTCGGCGCAGTGGGCGACGATCGCCCGCACCTCGGCGGTGGAGGCGGGCGAGAGCAGCGCCGCCGCCTCGCCCCGGTACCGCCCCCGCCAGTCGCTCAGCCAGGGCCCGAGGGTGGCCGGATCGCGCGTGAAGCCCCGCGGTCCCAGCAGGGATTCGAGCGAGTCGAGCAGAGCGGGCGAGGCCGGCCGAAGCATCCCCCTTCCCTGACCGACAAGCGGCGCGCGATCAATCGGCCCGCCGGGTGCGATTGTGCGATTCGTTTACAATGTCAAAGAGCCAAGATGGAACATAACAAGAACATTCCTCCGTGTCAACCCCCACTCGACCCCCCGAGCGCTTTCGGTTTATGCTGCGCCCGGCTTCCGCGCGGCGGAGGCGGGACGGGAGGACCGAAGTGAAGCTTCCGGCTTCCAGCGTATCGCGCCGAGTCCGCCTCCTGTCGGCCTGTGCCGTCTTCGCCTGCGCTTCATCGCTCCCGGCCCAGACGGCGCCGGATGTGCCGCGCCCTCCGACCCGCGAGGAGATCGAGAGACCGGATCTGACGCCGGTGCCCCGCCCGAAGCTCAGGGTCGAGGGCGGGATCGAGCGGTCGCCCTGCGCTCTCGAGGGCGAATCGTTCGCCCACATCGAATTCACTCCGCGAAGCGTCGCCTTCGGCGGGCTGAAGGAGGTGGACGAGGCCGAGCTGCGCTCCGCCTGGGAGCCCTTCGTCGGCCGCGAGCAGCCGGTCTCGGTGCTCTGCGAGATACGCGACCGCGCCGCCACCATCCTGCGCGAGGCGGGCTATGTCGCCGCGGTCGAGATACCCGAGCAGCGCATCGCCTCCGGCGAGGTCAGGCTCGAAGTGCTGATGGCGAAGCTGGTCGCGATCCGGGTGAGGGGCGATGCCGGCCGTTCCGAGCGTGTCATCGCCCGCTATCTCGAGAAGCTCACCCGTCGCGACGTCTTCAACCGCTTCGAGGCCGAGCGCTACCTGCTGCTCGCCCGCGACCTGCCCGGCTTCGACGTCCGACTCGCCCTGAAGTCGGCCGGGGCGGGGCGGGGCGAGGTGATCGGCGAGGTGACGGTGCGCCGCGAGGCCGGGACGCTCGAGGCCAGCGTCCAGAATTTCGGGGCGAGGTCGCTCGGCCGCTGGGGGGCGCTGGTGCGGGGCCAGGTCTACGGCCTCACCGGGCTCGGCGACCGGACGACCCTGGCCGCCTTCACCACCTCGGACCTCGAGGAGCAGCAGACGGTCCAGCTCGGCCACGAGCTCCGGATCGGCGGCGAGGGCCTCGTCGCCGGAGGGCTGTTCACTTATTCCTGGGCCAATCCCGGCCTCGACGATCCCTCGCTCGACATCGAGGCGACGACCTCGCTTCTCACCCTCGAGGCGAGCTATCCGCTGATGCGGACCCAGGCGGCGACGATCCGCGCCGCCGGCGGCCTCGACCTGATCGACCAGCGGGTCGGCTTCAACGGCCTGAAACTGTCCCGCGACACGCTTCGGGTCGCCTTCGCCCGGCTCGAGTTCGACCGCATCGACCGCTCCAGCCTCGGCGTTCGCGCCGGCTACAGCGCCTCCGAGCCGCGCTGGCGCGTCGGCGGCCGGGTCGAGCTCCGCCAGGGCCTCGACCTGCTCGGAGCGACCGAGCCGTGCGGACCCGCCTTCGAGCGCTGCTCGGCGCCGGGCGCCGTCCCTCCCAGCCGGCTGGAGGGCGACCCGACGGCGACCCTGGTCCGGGTCGAGGCGCTCGGCGAGTATCGGCCCTCGCCCAGGATCGCTCTGGCGGCCGGGCTCCGGGCCCAGACGACCGGCGACCCCTTGCTGAGCTTCGAGCAATATTCGGCGGGCAATTACACGATCGGAAGGGGCTACGATCCCGGCGCGCTGCTCGCCGACCGCGGCATCGGCGCCCAGTTCGAGCTGCGCTATGGAAGCCTGGTGCCGGCCGGGCCGCGCAAGCTCGCCTGGCAGGCTTTCGGCTTCCTCGACTGGGCGCGGGTCTCCGAGGCCGGCAGGATCCCGGTCCTGGCCGGCGGCCGGAGCCTCGCCTCGGCCGGCGGCGGAGTCCGCGCCGCCCTCGGCGACGGAGCCCGGCTCGAGGCGGTGCTCGCAATCCCCCTCGAGCGCGCCGGCCTGGCCTCGGAGCGCGGCGACCCGCGCCTGCTCCTCTCCTTCGCCACCCGCCTCTGGCCATGGAGCTACTGATGCCCGTCGCCGCCACGCTTCCACTCTCCGGCCGCCGGCGCGCGGCGCTTCTGCTCGGCGCCGCCGCAATCGCCCTCGGCGCCGCCGAGCGCGCCTCGGCCCAGGCCTTCCAGGGCAATCCCACCGTCTCCGCCGGCTTCGCGACCCGGACGACCGGTCCGGGGACCGAGACGATCACGATCGATTCTCCGACCGCGATCATCAACTGGGACCCGACCGACATGGTCGGGCTTGGAACGATCGACTTCCTTCCGGCCGGCAATGTCGCGACCTTCCAGAACGGGCTCAACAACCCTGACTTCGTCGTCCTCAACCGGATCATCCCGCTCAACCCGGCCCGAGCCGTCGCCCTCAACGGAACCGTGATCAGCCAGCTGCAGACCTCGGGCGGCGAGGTCGTCCGCGGCGGCACCGTCGCTTTCTACAGCCCCGGGGGGATATTGATCGGAAGCAAGGCGGTGATCGACGTCGGCAGCCTCCTGCTCACCACCCTCGACCCGGAGATCGTCGGAAGCGGCGAATTCTTCGTCGGCAACCGCTACAATCTCGTCAAATCCGATCCGGCGAGCTTCATCACGGTCGAGCAGGGCGCCTCGATCAAGGCGCTCGCCGAAGGCAGCTATATCGCCATGGCCTCGCCCCGGATCCTCCAGCAGGGCAATGTCCAGGTGAACGGCGCCGTCGCCTATGTCGCCGCGGAATCGGTGGCGCTCACCATCAACGACGGCCTGTTCGACATCGAGGTCGCGACCGGAAGCAGCAGCACCCTCAACACCCTCGTCCACGAGGGCGTGACCGGCGGGCCGGCGAGCAGCGGCGCGGGCGACAACCACCGGATCTACATGGTCGCGGTCCCGAAGAACTCGGCGATCACCGCCTTGCTCAGCGGAAGCGCCGGCTTCGAGCCGGCGAGCTCCGCCGACATCGTCAACGGCGAGATCGTCCTGTCCGCCGGACGCAACATCGTCGGCGACGCCTTTTTCGACGTCGCGAAGGCGCCGCCGTCCAGCTTCGAGATCCGGGGCGGCACCTACGGCAGCTCGATCCGCGGCAGCGCGACCGCGGACTTCATCGCCGGATCGAAGGGCGACCTCACCGTCAACGGCAACCTCGTCCTTCAGGGCGACGCCCACGCCCATCTCCTCGCCAACGCCACCACCGCCACGATCAACGGCGATCTCGAGCTCCGCTCCGACCGGATCCTCGGCGAAGCGGCGGCGGGCGATCCCCTCGACGCCAAGGCCGGGGAGGCGGCGATCATCACTTCGGGGGATGCCCTCGTGACCGTCACCGGCAGCACCCTGATCAGCGCCAGCGCCGAGGGCGCCTTCTTCGCGTCCGGCAACGCCGCCGGCAGCGGCGGCGGCGGAACCGCCAGGATCAGCGCCGGCGGCGGCACGGTCGCGCTTCTCGGCACCCTCACCGTCGCCGCCGACGGCAAGGCGGGCGCCGGCCCCACCGCGCCCGCGGCCGGAGCGAGCGGAGCCGGCGGCAACGCGACGATCGCGGCGGCGACCGGCGGCCAGATCTCGGTCGGCGGAACGACCCAGATGTCGGCGAACGGGACGTCGAGCCGCTCCGACACGGCCGGAACCGGCGGCACCGGCAGCGGCGGCCAGATCAACCTGACCGCGGACAGCGGCGGGATCGTCACCCTGACGGGCGCGCTCGACGCCACCGCCCGGGGCACCGGCGGCGACAATGAGAATCTCGGCGGAACCGGCGGCTCGGGCGTCGGCGGCAAGCTGACCGTCGCCGCCAGCGGCGGCGAGGTGAATCTCCAGGGCGGCGGCTTCGCCCGCTCGCTCGGGATCGGCGGCCAGGGCTTCACCGGCGGAACCGGGACCGGCGGCGGCGCGACCGTCGAGGCGACGGCGGGCACGGTCGGCCTCGGCGGCGGCTTCGAGCTCGCCGCGAGCGGCCAGGGCGGCGCGAGCGCATTCCTCGACGCCGGCCGCGGCGGCGATGGAATCGGCGGGACGGCGACCGTCGTCGCCCACAGCAGCGACGCTGCGGCCGCGATCGTGGCGGGCGACCTGTTCGTCGTCGCGGAGGGCAAGGGCGGCGCCGGCGGCATCGGCAGCGGCGCGGTCGCCGCCGGCGGGCGCGGTGGCGACGGCACCGGCGGCACCGCCTCGGTGGCGGCGGAGGCGGCGAGCGGGACGGTGACGGCGTCGAAGACCGTCGTCCGGGCTCCGGGCATCGGCGGAGTCGGCGGTAGTGGCGGCGACAATCGCGACGGCGGCCGCGGCGGCGACGGCCTCGGCGGCCTCGCCAGGGCCGGAACGATCCAGGGCGCCGCCGGTCCGGCGGTGACCGGAAGCGCCAATCTCGGTTCGGTCCAGATCGAGGCCGTCGGAACCGGCGGCGCGGGCGGCCTTGGAGGCGACGGGCTGCCGACGACCGGCGGAACCGGCGGTGACGGCACCGGCGGCACCGCCTCGGTGGCGGCGGAAGCGGCGAGCGGGACGCTGACGGCGTCGAAGACCGTCGTCCGGGCTCCGGGCGTCGGCGGAGTCGGCGGCAGTGGCGGCGACAATCGCGAAGGCGGCCGCGGCGGCGACGGCCTCGGCGGCCTCGCCAGGGCCGGAACGATCCAGGGCGCCGCCGGTCCGGCGGTGGCGGGAAGCGCCAATCTGGGCTCGGTCCAGGTCGAAGCCGTCGGAACCGGCGGCGCGGGCGGCCTCGGAGGCGACGGGCTGCCGACGACCGGCGGAACCGGCGG
>DASQJV010000489.1:0-2213 GCA_035630855.1 Allosphingosinicella sp.
GACGTCGTCGGCCGGGATGACGAGGCAAGTCCTTCCTGCTACCCCTCCGCCATGCCCGCCCAGTCCGCCGCTTCAGCCCGCGAGATATTGACCGGGCTGCACGACGTGATGGCGTCGCGGGCCAGCGCGCAGGCGAAGCTCAACAAGGTGGTGAAGATCATCGCCGAGGCGATGGCGAGCGAGGTCTGCTCCATCTATCTGCTTCGCGAGGGCGTGCTCGAACTGTTCGCCACGGTCGGTCTCAACCAGAGCGCGGTCCACGTCACCCGGCTGGCGCTCGGCGAGGGGCTGGTCGGGACGATCGCCAAGGACGTCTCGATCCTGAACCTCGCCGAGGCCCCGAGCCACCCGGAATTCGCCTACCGGCCGGAGACCGGGGAGGAATTGTTCCACAGCTTCGCCGGAGTGCCGATCATCCGCCGGGAGCGGGCGATCGGGGTGCTCGCCGTCCAGCATGCCGAGGCCCGGGCCTATGATTCGCTCGAGATCGAGGCGCTGCAGACGGTGGCGATGGTGCTCGCCGAGCTGATCGCCAACGCCGGCCTCGCCGACAAGGCGGCCGCATCGGGCTCGGCGGTCCGCGAGGAGGGGCCGGAGCGGCTCGACGGGCTGAAGCTGGTCGCCGGAATGGCCCGCGGCCAGGCGGTCTACCACCAGCCGCGGATCCTGATCGAGCATACCGTCGCCGAGGACGTCGAGGCCGAGCGCCACCGCGTCTATTCCGCCTTCCGCAAGATGCGCGAGCAGATCGACAACATGACCAACCAGGCCGAGTTCGGGACGGCCGGCGAGCATCAGGAGGTGCTCGAGACCTACAAGATGTTCGCTTATGACGAGGGCTGGTCGAGGCGGATCAACGAGGCGATCGACAGCGGCCTCACCGCCGAGGCGGCGATCGAGCGGGTCCGCCAGCGCATGCAGATCAGGATGCGCGAGATCGACGACAGCCTTCTCCAGGACCGGATGCACGACCTCGACGATCTGTCGAACCGGCTTCTGCGGATCGTCGCCGGCCAGCTCGGGACGGCGGCCCAGATGGGGCTTCCGCACGACGCGGTGCTCATCGCCCGCAACCTCGGCCCGGCCGAGCTGCTCGAATATGACCGGCGCAAGCTGAAGGGCGTGATCCTCGAGGAAGGATCGCTGACCGCCCATGTCACCATCGTCGCACGAGCGATGGGGGTGCCGATGCTGGGACGGGTGAGCCGGGTCCGCCAGGCGATCGGCGAGGGCGACGAGGTGCTCCTCGACGGCGACGAGGGAGTGGCCTTCGTCAGGCCGACCGGCGCGGTCGAGGAAGCGTTCAAGGCCAAGTTCCTGATCACCAAGAAGCGCCGGGCCGAGTTCGCCGCGCTTCGCGACCTGCCGCCGGTGACGAAGGACGGGCTTCGGGTGACGGTCAACGTCAACGCCGGCCTGCGCGACGACGTCGCCGCCCTCGAGCTGATGGGCGCCGACGGGATCGGGCTGTTCCGGACCGAGTTCCAGTTCCTGGTCTCGGCGACCCTGCCGAGCCGAGAGAGCCAGCAGAGGCTCTACAAGGCGGTGCTCGACGCCGCGGGGGACAAGCCGGTCATCTTCCGGACCGTCGACGTCGGCGGCGACAAGGCGCTGCCCTATATCGACATGAGCGACGGGGGGATGGAGGAGAATCCGGCGATGGGCTGGCGGGCGCTCCGGCTCGCCCTCGACCGCGACGGACTGATGAAGGCGCAGGCCCGGGCCCTGCTCGGCGCCGCCGCCGGGCGCGAGCTCAACGTCATGTTCCCGATGGTGTCCGAGCCCTGGGAATATGACGAGGCGCGGGCGCTGGTCGAGCAGCAGCGCGAGTGGCTCGCAAGCCACAAGAAGAAGCTTCCGACCATCATACGCTACGGGGCCATGCTCGAGGTTCCGGCGCTCGCCGAGGCCCTGGACCTGCTCCTTCCCAAGGTCGACTTCCTGTCGATCGGGACCAACGACCTCACCCAGTTCCTGTTCGCGGCCGACCGCGCCCACCCCAAGCTCGCAGAGCGCTACGACTGGCTCTCGCCCGCTATCCTCCGATTCCTGAAGAGGGTGGTCGACGCGGCCGATGCGGCCGGGGTGCCGGTGGCGATCTGCGGCGAGATGGGCGGGCGGACTCTCGAGGCGATGGCGCTGATCGGCATCGGCCTCACCCGATTCTCGATCACCCCCGCCGCGGTCGGCCCGATCAAGGCGATGATCCGGTC
>DASQJV010000490.1:0-7275 GCA_035630855.1 Allosphingosinicella sp.
CCGCCGGCTGAGCGAGCTTTCGGACCGGCGGACCGCCCTGCTCGGCGATCGCGAGCGCGAATCGGCGCTGGGCGAGGATGCGAAGGCGGCCCTGGCCCGGCTCGAGCAGGAGGGGCGCGACATCGCCGCCCGGCTCGCCGCCGCGGAAGCGGCCAAGGGTACGATCGACGTCCGGACGGTCGAGCTGGAGGACAGGGCGCGTGAAGCCGAGGCCGAGCTCGGCAAGGCCCGAGCTGTCCAGGCGGCGGAGCAGGCCGAGGCCCGGGTCGCGCGCTCCGCGCTCGACGCCGCCGAGGCCAAGAGGGTTCGGGCCGAAGCGGAAAGCCGCCGGCTCGAGGAGCAGATGTCCGGCCTCGGCGAGGAAGCGCCGCTGGTCGAGGCCTTGCGCGCCGCTCGCGGCCGGCGCGAGGAGGCGGAGGCCCGGCTCGAGGCCGCCGGCGAGGCGATCGGATCCGCCGAAGCCCGCCGCCAGCAGGCGGCGGCCGCCCGCGACTCCGCCGAAAGCGAGGGCTCGACCGCCCGAGCCGCGCTCGCCGCGCTCGATTCGGAGGCCCAGGCGCTGATCAAGGCGGTCGAGGGCAGCAGCGGCGACCGGGCGATCAACCATGTCAAAGCCGATCCGGGCTACGAGCGTGCGCTCGCCGCGGCGCTCGGCGACGATCTCGAGGCGGCGCTCGAAGGCGATTCGCCGAGGCGCTGGACGGGGGCCGAGACGCTCTCCGGCGACCCGCCGCTTCCCGCCGGCTGCGAGCCGCTCGCCGCTCGAGTCCAGGCCCCGCCCGCCTTGCGCCGCCGGCTCGAGCAGGTCGGGGTCGTCGAACGGGACGGCGGCATCCCCCTCGCCGTCGGCCAGCGCCTCGTCACTCGCGACGGCCGCCTCCGGCGCTGGGACGGCTTCGTCGCCACCGGCCTCGGAGCGGCCGCGGCCGAGCGGCTGATCAGGGTCAACCGCCTCGCCGAGATCGAGCGGGCGCTGCCCGCCGCCGCCGCGGCGGTCGACTCCGCCCGGACCCGGATCGCCGCCGCTCTGGCGGAGATGGAAGCGGCGCGGGAGGCCGCGGACTCGGCCCGGCGGAGCGAGGCCCAGGCCACGGCCGAGATTCGCGACGCCGGCCGGGCCGAGGATATGGCGCGGGTCGAGATCGAGCGGCTCGACCTTCGCCGCACCGGCCTCGCCGAGCGGCTCGAACAGGCGGCCCGGGACCTCGAAGAGGCGGGCCGCGGCGAATCGGAAGCCCGGAGGGTCGTCGCCGAACTGCCCGACGCCGCCGCCACCGAGGCGCGGGTGGCCGGGCTCCGCCGCTCCGCCGAAGCCGCCCAGCACGCTCTCGCCGAGGTCCGGGCCGAAGCCGCCACCCACGCCCGGGCGGTCAGCGCCGACAAGCAGCGCTCCGAGGCGGCCCTGAAGGAAGCCGCCGACTGGCGGGTCCGAGCCGCCGAGGCCGCCAGGCGCCATTCGGACATGGGCGCCCGGATCGCCGAAGCCGAGGCCGAGGCCGAGCGGCTCGCCGATGCTCCCGCCGAGATCGCGCGCCGGATCGAGGGGCTCGAGGCCGAGCTCGCCGAAGCGAGCGAGGCGGCCGCCGCGGCGGCGGCGGCGGAGCGGCAGGGCGAAGCGGCGCTCCGCGAGACCGAGGCCCGGCTCGCCGAGGTCGCCGAGGCGCTCGCCACCGCCCGCGAGGCGCGCGCCGGGGCTGCCGCCCGCCACGAGAATCAAGAAGCCCGTCGGATCGAGATGGCGCGGATCTCCGGCGAGCGCTTCGAATGCCCGCCGCCGCTTCTGCCCGAGAAGCTCGGCTTCGACGACGGCGCCATCCTCGCGGCGGGCGAGGAATCGAGCCGCCATGAGCGGATGTCGGCCGAACGGGAGCGGATCGGCCCGGTCAACCTCATCGCCGAGCGCGAGCTTGCCGAGCTCGACGAGAGCCGGACCGCCTCCCAGGCGGAGCGGGAGGAGCTGGGGCTGGCGATCAACCGGCTGCGAGGCTCGATCGGAAGCCTCAACCGCGAAGGCCGGGCCCGGCTGCTCACCGCCTTCGAGACGGTCGACCGCCATTTCCGGAGCCTCTTCACCACCCTGTTCGAGGGCGGCCAGGCGCATCTCGAGCTGGTCGAATCGGACGATCCGCTCGAGGCCGGGCTCGAGATCATGGCCCAGCCGCCCGGCAAGCGCCTGTCGGCCCTGACTCTGCTGTCGGGCGGCGAGCAGGCGCTGACCGCGGTCGCGCTCATCTTCGCCCTCTTCCTCACCAACCCTGCGCCGATCTGCGTCCTCGACGAGGTCGACGCCCCCCTAGACGACGCCAATATCGAGCGCTTCTGCGACCTGCTCGACCGGATGGTGAACGAGACCGACACCCGCTACCTGATCGTCACCCACAATGCGGTGACGATGAGCCGCATGCACCGATTGTTCGGGGTCACCATGATCGAGAAGGGCGTCAGCCGCCTCGTCAGCGTCGACCTCGGCGGCGCGGAGAGACTGCTCGCGGCGGAATGAGGCTAGGCTCGCACGAAGGCCAAGAGCGGCTCCATGACATGACCGTCGGCCGCGTGGAGAGCGGCAATATACTGCTTCCGCGCCTCGCCCGGCTCGATGAGATTTGCCCGTCCCCAAGTGAATCGCGCTTTTCCCAGGCGCGCGATCAGGAGGTCCGCCGCCAGGCGTGAAAACCGTCCGTTTCCGTTGGGGAACGGGTGAATGAGGGTCAGTCGGTGATGGAAGCGCAAGGCGATCTCATCGGCAGGGTAGGTGCCGTTGTCCATCCAGTAGCGCGCGTCCCCCAGGAGGCCGCGCAGATCGATCGCAATCATGAAGCTGTCCGAGCCGATGCGGCGATTGTTTTCCCGGGAATATTTTCCCGCCCATTTCCAGACCTGGCCGAACATGCGCCGGTGAAGCTCGCGCAGGAAGTCTTCATCGAGCACGTCGCGTGGTCGGCCGAAGGCCCAATGCTCGCCTTCAGTGATATTGATCTGCTCGATCTCGTTCAGCTCCTGCCGAAGCGTGATGTAGGTCGGGATGAGGCCGAGCCGTTCCTCGTGAGTGAGGGGCGTGTTGCCGTCCTCTTCCGGAAACAGGTCGACGGTCACGGCTTATCGTCCCACAAACGCGCGATGCTTCCGCGCAAGAGTTCCTCGACGAGACGCTCCCGCTCGGCGGCAAGGGCTGACTGATCGAGACCTTGGTTTTCGAGAGCCATGGTATGGCTGACCCGCGCAAGCTGGTTATCCGCCCTCGCTTCCGCGCGTGCGCGGAGGACTTCGTCGATCGGGCGATTGGGCACGATGGCGTAAACGAGCGTGCAGTCCATCGCCGCCGCTGCTTCGCGTAGTTTGGCGAGAGAAATCGCCTCCCTTGCTTCGCTTTTCTCCAAGTCCACGATGGCCGATTGGACCTTGCCCATGCGCCGCGCGAGCTGTCGTGTGGTCATTCCGAGGGCATCACGGATTGCGCGCAGCCAGCCGTAGGGGGGACGCGTCAGATCTTGGCGGCCGCGCAGCGGCGCCAGACGGCGTTCCAAGTGTCTTCGAGCAAGGGCAGTCGAGTCCATGATCGCCTCCACCAGATCAAAACAGGCACTTTGATCGACTATAGTCGATCAAAAGTCAAGCTTTCGATCGGCAAGAACCGATCAAAGAACGCTAATAAGATCGGCTATAACCGATCATAAGACAGTTCTGGGATTTCGGACTCCGAACCTAGCACCCGCATTGCGTCTGGACTCCCGTCCTCGACAGGCTGACGATGGAAGTCATGGATGCACCTGTCTCGCCTTTCATCCCGCCTCATCCTCCGCGCGGCGCCGGTCCGGTTCCGGTCTGGCGCGGATTCGTCGGCGAGCGGGCGCGCACCGCGGTCTACGGCTGGTCGGAGCTCGCCTTCCGCCAGCGCTACATGAAGCGCCGGATCCTCGGCTTCAACGTCCACATCCCGCTCGATCCGGACATGGTCCAGCGTGTCCTGCTCGACAATGCCGCCAATTACGTAAAGCCCGACGTGGTCAAAAGGCTGCTCGCACCGGCGATCGGCGAGGGGCTGCTGACCTCGGACGGCGGGCTGTGGCGCGACCAGCGGCGGATCGTCGCCGCCAATTTCGCACCGGCGGCGGTCGACGGACTGGTGCCCGAATTCGGAAGCGTCGGCCGCGAGGCGCTCGAGCGGTGGCAGCCTGGGGTCCGCAACATGGCGCTCGAGGCGACTCAGGCGACGATGCGGATCATCTCCAACACCCTGTTCAGCGGCGATTCCCGGCTGACCCGGGAAGCGGCCATGGCTCATATCGCCGCGGCCCTCGAAGGGGTCAGCGAGGCCCGGTTGCAGGCGATGCTCGGCCTGCCGCGGATTCCGTGGACCCGGCAGGGCTGGAAGGCCCAGAAGGGCCAGAAATATCTGCGCTCGACCCTGGAGGCGGTGGTGCGCGAGCGCCTCCCGGACGGCGGCCCCGACGATTTCCTCGGCAGGCTCATCCGCGGCCTCGGCGAGCGCTTCGAACCGCTCCAGGCCGCCGAGCTCGCCGCCGACAATGCCATGACCTTCTACCTCGCCGGCCACGAGACGACCGCCAATGCGCTGACCTGGACCCTCTACCTCCTCTCCGAGCAGCCCGGTCTCCAGGACGAGGTCGCCGCCGAGAGCGCCGAGGCCGTCGCCTCGGGGGAGGGACCGGACCTGCCCGACCGGCTGCCGCGGCTGCGGATGGTTCTGGAGGAGTCGCTCCGGCTCTACCCGCCCGCGCCGCGCTTCGACCGCCAGGCGGTCGAGCTCGACCGTCTCGGCGACGAGGAGGTGAAGCCCGGCGACATCGTCTCGATCTGGCCCTGGATCCTCCACCGCCACCAGGCCCTGTGGGAGCGGCCGGACGAATTCGACCCCGAGCGCTTCGCGCCCGGCCGGCGCGAGGGCCGCCACCGCTTCCAGTACATCCCGTTCGGAGCCGGGCCGCGGCTCTGCGTCGGAGCCCGTTTTGCGACCGCGGAGGCGCTCACCATCCTCGCCCACTGGCTCGCGGCCTGGCGATTCGACCCGGTGCCGGGGCGGGAGGTCAGGGTCCACGGCATGGTGACCCTTCGTCCCGCAGGCGGGATGCCGCTGATATTGTCGCGGCGGGGCTAGCGTCAGCTGTCGGCCCAGCGCCTCAGCAGATTGTGATAGACTCCGGTCAGCCGGATCACCTCGCGATCGTCCTGGCCGCGCTCGGCCGCCACCGCCTGGATCGAGCGGTCGAGGTCGAAGAGGATCGAGCGGGCGCCGTCGTCGCGGACCATCGACTGGACCCAGAAGAAGCTCGCCACCCGGTCGCCCCCGGTGACCGGCTCGACACGGTGCAGGCTCGAGGCGGGATAGAGCAGCAGGTGGCCGGCCGGAAGCTTGACGGCGTTGGCGCCGAGCGAATCCTCCACCACCAGCTCGCCGCCCTGATAATTATCGGGATCCTCGAGGAAGAGCGTGGCCGAGAGGTCGGTTCGCACCCGGAACTCGCTGGCCCGGTGGATCCGGACCGCATTGTCGATATGAGTCCCGAAATCGCCGCCGCCGCGATAGCGGTTGAACAGAGGCGGGAAGATCTTGAGCGGCAAAGCGGCGGCGATGAACAAAGGCGAGCGGCCGAGCGCGTCGAGGACGACCCGCCCGGCTTCCTTCGCCGCCGCGCTGTCCTCCGGAAGCTGCTCGTTGCGCTTGGCGAGCGCCGACTGGGGCCCCGAGGTCGCATTGCCGTCCGCCCAGGGTCCCGGGTCGATGACCGCCCGCAGGCGCTCGACGCCCTCTTTGTCGAGCAGATCGGGGATGGCGAGCATCATGACGCCAGCCTAGCCCCGCTAGAAGCTGTAGAACAGGCTGAGCACCGCCGACCGGCTCTCCCCCGGCATCGCCCAGCCGCCGGTGATCGCCCCGCTCGTCGCGTTGACGTTGTTGCGGACGTTGGTGAAGTAGAGCTCGTCGGTCACGTTCTGGACGTTGAGCTGGACGGTGACGCCTTCGGTCACCGGATAGGAAGCGAACAGCCGGTGGACCAGAAAATCGTCGGTGAAATATTGGGTCCGCTGGAGCAGGTTGCGCTGGTGGGTGGCGAAGCCGCTTTGGTAGGTGAGGCCGTAGCCGAGCTCGAGGCCGAACTTCAGCCGGTAGGTGGTGAACAGGCTTCCCGAATGCTTCGGGGTCTGCAGCAGCCGGTCGCCGCGTTGCGGGTCGGGAATCGCCGCGCTGTTGAGGCAGGCGGCGCCCGGATTGGCGAGGCAGAAGTCCGAGACGCTCTGCAGCACCTCGCTGTCGAGATAGGTGTAATTGGCGAAGATCGACCATCGCGGCGTGACGTAGCCGCTGGCGCCGAGGGCGATGCCGTCGACCCTCGAGCGGCCGTCGACGACCTGGAGCGCGGCGGGCTGGGCGGGATCGTTCGACGGCACCCGGAAGTTGCTGCGCTCGTTGCGGAACAGGGCCGCGGTGAGCTGAAGCCGCTTGCCCAGCACGTCCGCCTTGGCTCCGATCTCGTAATTGCGGGCGCGCTCGGGATCGGCCGAGCAGGGGTCGGCTGCGCCGGGCGCGGCGACGGCGCCGCAGCCCAGGCGGACCGTCGCCGACGTCGGGGTCACAGCGTTGCCGAAGGCGGCATAGAGGCTGACGTCGGGCGCCGGCTTGAAGACCGCTCCGGCGCGATAGGAGAAGAGAGTCTCCTTGCTGGTCTGCGGAAGAAGCTGGAGGGGCGTCAGCGGCACCGTCCCGGGCGGATAGAAGGCGAGCGGCAGGTTACGGAAAATGCCCTTCGCCCGCTCGAGCCTGACTCCGCCGTTGAGCTCGAACCTCCGGCCGATCTCGAGCGTGTCGAAGGCGTAGACGGCCTGATTGTCGGTGTCGCCGCGGGAGCGGGCGGTCACCGTGTAATTGACCGGTCCGACATAGACCGAGGCGGGATCGTGGATGGTGTCGACCGGAAAGGGGATCACGGCGCCGCCGGCGGTGCGCGCCAGCGACGCGGTCTCGAGGCTGTAATCCTCCCAGGTCAGCGAGCCGCCGACGACCAGGGTGTTGCGCAGCTTCCCCGACTCGCCCGACCGCCAGCGCAGGTCGGTCTGCGTGTGGAAGAGCCTGTTGTCCTGGTCGCGGGCAAGGCCGATCGGGTTGCCCGAGCGCTGCCAGGTGCCGGGCGCCAGGTTTGCCGGGCAGGCGAGACCCTGGGAATCTGTCGGACCGGCGGTGACCGGCTGGCGGCCGGTGGTCGAAAGGCAGAAGGTACCCTGGGGAGCGCTGGTCTGGCTGTACTGGGCGACCCGCTG
>DASQJV010000491.1:0-4226 GCA_035630855.1 Allosphingosinicella sp.
CGGGCGGCGAGACGGCGGCGTTCGTCCTGCTCGACGCTTGCGTTCGGCTGCTCCCCGGGGTAATGGGCGCGCCGACCAGCGGAGAGGAGGAAAGCTTTGAAGGCGGCCTTCTCGAATATCCGCATTTTACCCGACCTGTCGAATGGGAAGGGCGCAGGATCCCTGAAGTGCTGCGATCGGGGGATCATGCGAGGATCGCCGCTTGGCGCCAAGCCCAAGCGACGGCCGATACACGGTCAAGGCGGCCGGACCTGGTCGGGAGTCACAGGGACCCTCGAAGGCCACCGCCCTCTGGCGCGCGGCGCGAAGAAGAGAGCGAAGAGAAATGAACCTCATTCAGCAGCTCGAGGCCGAGGCCATCGAGCAGGCCGTCAAGGGCCGTCCCATCCCCGAATTCCGCCCCGGCGACACCGTCCGGGTCGGAGTGCGCGTCGTCGAAGGCGAGCGCACCCGGGTCCAGAATTTCGAAGGCGTCTGCATCGCCCGCGCCAACCGGGGCCTCGGCTCCTCCTTCACCGTCCGCAAGATCAGCTTCGGCGAGGGCGTCGAGCGCGTCTTCCCGCTCTACTCGCCGAACATCGAGACGATCGAGGTCGTCCGCCGCGGCGCCGTCCGCCGGGCCAAGCTCTATTATCTGCGCGGCCGGACCGGCAAGGCCGCCCGAATCGCCGAGCGCCGCGACACCCGCCCGGACAAGGCCGCCGCGGCCGCCAAGGCCGCGGCGAAGGAGACCGAGACCGCCGAGGGCTGAGCCTTCGCGAAATCGCGCTTCGGAGGGGCGGGGAGGGCAGGCGCTTTCCCCGCCCTTCGTCATTCCAGCCTTCGCCGCGATGACGACCGCCGCCGCTAGAGCTGCACCTTGCCCAGCGCCACCGTCGTATCCGGAACATATTGCGGCTGGGCGGTGTCGGGCCGCGCTTGCACCAGCTTCACGCCCTCCCCCGGAAGCCCGCTGCGGGTGCCGACGATCGCGGCCTCGATCCGCGTCTTCCCCTCGACCAGCAAGGCGACCTCCAGACCCTCGCAGCTCCGCCCGTGGCAGCGGAAGACCGGCGCCTCTTCCGCGCCACCCTTGCCGAAGCGGCGCAGGGACCCGCCGGCCCTGACCGCCAGGAAGCGCGAGCCCTTCGGGCCGACGAGCCGGACCACGTCCGAGCCGCGCATTCGAAGTCGGAACGTGATCAGACGATTGCCCCGCTCGACGCGCGCGGTCAGTCCCTCCAAGGCCGGCGCCGCGACCGCCGGTCCGCGGGTGTCGGCCGCCCAGCGCCTGTAGCTCGACCAGGGCACCTCCACTCCGCGCTCCATCCTGCCGAGCGCCGCGGGCAGGGGTCCGCGGTCGTGATAGGCCATCCACCGGGCGTTCCCCCGCGTCTCGTCCCAGACATATTCGAGGCTTAGCCGCTGCTTGCGCTCAGGCGAGTAGGCCGGAGCCAGCGCCGCCGGCAGCCAGGCCAAAGCGGCCGCCGCGGCGAGCGCCGCCGTCACCCGGACGCGCCCCAGCCGCGCCAGCGCCGGCTTCGCTTCGATCAGGAAGGGGAAGAGGATCAGCACCGAAACCGGCGCGAACACCCAGCCTTGGTCGAAATCGAGCAGCACCTGGCTGAGATGAAGGAGCGGCAGCCAGTGGATCGCCAGGGCGAGAAGAGCGAGCCCGGTCGCGATCCGCTCCGCTCGCGGCCAGATCAACCCGATTCCGGCGAGCAGAGGCGGCAGCAGGAAGTAGATCGCCGCGCCCGGCGCGGCCGCGCAGAGGATCGCGCCGAGCAGCAGGAAGGCCAGCCAGAAGGCGATCCGAAGCCGGTCCCGCGCCACCGGCCTTGCGATCCAGAGCAGGGCCACCGCGGCCGAGGCCATCGCCGTCGAGTCGATCGCCAGCGAGATCCATTCGGGGTGGGCGCGCCAATATTCGCCCGGCCGAAGCCAGCCGATCAGCCGGTGGAGGAGAAAGGCGGTGAGGGCCGCGTCCGCCATGGCCAGCGCCAGCGCCGCCGCCCCCCGGCCGACTCCGCCGCGCCGCCGCCAGGCGAGCCAGGCGAATCCGAGCAGGAGAGCCCCGACCGAGGCCAGCCCGAGCCTGAGCGGCAAGGTGACGAGGCCGATTCCGAGAACGTCGCCGTAGAGAAGCTCCCCGCCCGCCGGCGCAGGGCCGCCGCCCGCGAGGTCCGCGGTCGCCTGCAGCGCCTGCTCGCCCATGTGGCGAAGGCTGCGCGGGTCGAGATTGGCGATGCTGTCGTCGGGACTGTGGTAGCGGGTCTCATTGCCGATGATCGCGAAGTTGAGGATCGTCCAGGGCCGCTCCTTGAGCACGGCGACGTCGGTCTGATTGGGGATCAGTCGGGAGAAATCCGTGGTCAGGCTATTGGCCGACGGCCGCGTCGCCGAACGCGCATAATGGCGGATCGCGCGACCGTTGGGGCGGCTGGTCTCGAACATGATCGCCGGACCGGTGGTACCGCGCGATTCGAGGTTGACCAGGCTGTCGACCCGGGCCGCGAGCGGATCCCGCTCGAGGAAGGCGCGGGCGCCGATCAGGCCCGTCTCCTCCCCTTCGTTGAACAGGAAGCTGACCGGACGCCTCAGGGGCCGGTCCCTGAGCAGCGCGGCCACCTCCAGCATCGAGGCGAGGCCGATGCCGTCGTCCGCCGCGCCCGGGCCGGTGGGCGTGGAATCGTAATGCGAGACGAGCAGCACATGCCGCCCCTGGGCCGGCCCGATCGTTGCGACGAGGTTGCGGACCCTTGCGCAGGAGACGGTCTGACCGGTCGCGGCGCCGTTGCAGGTGAAGGCGTCGGCAATGCGCGGGTCCAGCCCCAGCGCCCGCAATTCGCCGACCAGCCGGGCGCGGACCGCGTCGTTGGCGGCGCTGTCGACGGGATGCGGCCGCTGATCGCCGAGAATGCGCCGGAGACGGGCCATGGCCCGGCCCGCGTCGAACTCGCCCGGAGCCGCCCGCACCGGCACGTCCGGCAATTCCACCAGCTCGCCCTTCACCCCGAAGGCGGCCAGCAGCAGCAACAGGAGCGCCGCGACCAGCCCGGCTCGTTTCATCTTGTCCACCTCGTCCGCATCGCCATATCGCCTAAGCCGCGCGCCTGCGCTAGGACGCGCGCTCAAGCTGGAGTTTCATCATGGGTTATCGGGTGGTCGTCGTCGGGGCGACCGGCAATGTCGGGCGCGAGATGCTGAACATCCTCGCCGAGCGCGAATTCCCGCTCGACGAGATCGCCGCCGTCGCCTCGCCGAGATCGACCGGCGACATCATCGACTTCGGCGACAGCGGAACCGAGCTCAAGGTCCGCAACATCGAGCATTTCGACTTCGCCGGCTGGGACATGGCCCTTTTCGCGGCGGGCTCGGCCGTGTCGCGCGAATATGCCCCCAAGGCCGCCGCGGCCGGCTGCACCGTGATCGACAACAGCTCGCTCTACCGGATGGACCCGGACGTGCCCCTGATCGTGCCCGAGGTGAACGCCCACGCCATCGACGGCTATCGTCGCAAGAACATCATCGCCAACCCCAATTGCTCGACCGCCCAGATGGTGGTCGCGCTGAAGCCCCTCCACGACGCCGCCGGCATCCGCCGGGTCGTCGTCTCGACCTATCAGTCGGTCTCCGGCGCCGGGAAGAAGGGGATGGACGAATTGTTCGAGCAGAGCCGCAACATCTTCGTCGGCGACACCAACGAGGCCACCGTCTTCACCAAGCAGATCGCCTTCAACGTCATCCCCCATATCGACGAGTTCCTCGACGACGGCTCGACCAAGGAGGAATGGAAGATGGTGGTCGAGACCAAGAAGATCCTCGACCCGAAGATCAAGGTCACCGCCACCTGCGTCCGGGTGCCCGTCTTCGTCGGCCATTCGGAATCGATCAACATCGAGTTCGAGCGCGAGATCTCCGCCGAGGAGGCCCAGAAGATCCTCCGCGAGGCTCCGGGGGTGATGCTCGTCGACAAGCGCGAGGACGGCGGCTACGTCACGCCCGTCGAGGCGGTCGGCGAATATGCCACCTACGTCAGCCGGGTCCGCGAGGATTCGACGGTGGAGAACGGCCTCAACCTCTGGTGCGTCTCCGATAATCTCAGGAAGGGCGCCGCCCTCAACGCCGTCCAGATCGCCGAGCTTCTCGGCCGCAAGCACCTCCGCAAGGCGGCTTGACCCGGCTCGTCGCCCCAGCGAAGTCTGGGGCCCCGGCGGGTGAGGAGCGCGGTGCCTTTCGCCCCG
>DASQJV010000492.1:0-2310 GCA_035630855.1 Allosphingosinicella sp.
CGACAAGGGGCGCTTGGTACGCGACCGGGGGGGCGGGGGCGGCTTGCCGCTTCCGCCTTCTTCCCGCCCGGGCACGGTGCGAATCGGCGGATTCTCCAGCCTGGTCCGCGGGTTACGTTACGGCCGCGCAACCGTTCAAGCGAACGAAAGCGGATTCAAAACGGCTGAAAGCACGAATGGCTTAACGCGCGCTAACCTGTTCGTTCAGCCCTTCCTCAACGCCTCTGCCCCATAAGCCTCACCTGCCGCCCGATGCAGGCCACGCGGAGGCGGTCCCTCGAGTCGCGTATCCGAGGGGGGGCCGGCGCCCTCCAAGGCGCCGGCCCCGACCCTTCCGGGCCGGTCCCGCCCCCAAGCAACCTTATCTTTACCGGCGCCCGCTAGAAGCCGGGCGGTTCAATTGCCTTGAGGGGGCCCGCCTTGTTCATCGACGCCGAGCTGTCCCAGATCCCGATCACCGACGGCCGCAAGGCCGAGCGGCGGATCGTCAACCTCGCCGCCGCGCTCCGCGAGAGCGGGGCGAAGACCAGCAAGATCGTCGTCATCGACATCTCCGTCGGCGGCTTCAAGGCCGAGTCCGAGGAACCCCACCAGGAGGGCGACGAGGTCTGGCTCAAGCTGGCCGGGCTCGAGCCGAGGCGGAGCCGGGTGGTCTGGGCGCGAAGCGGCGAGCAGGGCTGGCTGATCGGCTGCGAGTTCGAATGGCCGCTCCACCCCCGCGAGCTCGAGGTCATCGTCGCTCCGGCGCCGAGGAAGATCGTCAAGGGCGTGTTCCGCCGGGTCGAGCGCTGACCGAGCATTGTGAAGGGCGCCGCACGGGTCGCCCGCGGTAATCGGTGCTTGGCGGTAATCGGTGCCAGGCACAATTTTCAAGTGGTTGAGATCACAGGGCCCAGTGGACGATGTCGGCGTGGTAATTGGTGCCAGGCACCAATTTCATGGCACCGATTAACACGAGCCTGGAGAAACCCGTGATCGGTGCCTGGCGCCGATTTTCGGGGGGCGGGTTCAAAGGGCGTAGTGGACGATGTCGGCGAGGGCGACCCGGTCGAGGCGGGTGCCGCGCTCGTCGCATATCTCGATCGCCTGGCGGTCCCAGCGGCCGCCCAGGGTGAGCTCGGCCCGGACCAGCTCGCGCGCGCTCCTCACCGCCTGATACCAGGCCGCCTCGGCGTCGGGCAGGGTCAGTCCCTCCTCGTCCTGGAGCCGGCCGCCTTCGCGGGCGACGTGGAAATAATAGCGGGGCATGGCTGGCGGAACGCGCTAAGTCGCTGAAAGAGCCACGGAAAGAGGGTGAGCGCGGAGTTAACCTCCTTTTGCCGCGACGGACCCGCGGCCGGCCGGGGAGAGGGCGGGCCAGGCCGCGAGGCGGCGGAGCCGTCCAGGGGG
Source organism: Allosphingosinicella sp. (assembly GCA_035630855.1). Classification (GTDB taxonomy): domain Bacteria; phylum Pseudomonadota; class Alphaproteobacteria; order Sphingomonadales; family Sphingomonadaceae; genus Allosphingosinicella. The sequence goes on from DASQJV010000492.1 coordinate 1,390, forward strand.
CCGGCGCCCGGCCCAGCCCCGTTGCCCTGGAACCGCGCGCCTGCGCAAATGGTGGTCGAGGTCCTGAAGCAGCTTCCAAAAACCGTGGCGGAGAGATTGTGGCGGCGCGCCTCGACATCCACGTTTCGCTGAGCGGAAGGCGGAGCTCGTCAGTCAGGCGCTAGCGGGCGTCGACGAGGACGATCTCGGCGTCCCCGACCGCTTCGATCGTCAGCCTGTCCTCGCCGGTCACGGCGACTCCATCCCTCGGCTCGGCGCGGCGGCCGTTGACGAGGATCGCTCCGCCGACCGCGACGAGGTAGACGTGGCGGGCGGGGTCGAGCGACAGCTCGGCCTTCTCGCCGCCCTTCAGGGTGGCGCCGAGGACGCGGGCGGCGGCGTTGATCCTGAGCGCCTCCCCGTCCTCCTCATAGCCGCTTGCCAGGGTGACGAACTGGCCGGCGCGGCCGTCCTTCGGGAATTGCCTCGCCCCCCAGCCCGGCTCGGCGCCGGGGCGGTCGGTCCGGACCCAGATCTGGAACAGGGTCGTCTTCTCGTCCTCGAGATTATATTCGGCGTGGCGCACGCCGGTCCCCGCCGACATCACCTGGACGTCGCCGGCGCCGGTGCGGCCCTTGTTGCCCATCGAATCCTGATGGGTGATGGCGCCCTCGCGGACGTAGGTGATGATCTCCATGTCGCGGTGCGGATGCGGCGGGAAGCCGGAGCGGGCGGCGATCTCGTCGTCGTTCCACACCCTGATCGAGCCCCAGCCCATGCGGGCCGGCTCGTGATAGTCGGCGAAGGAGAAATGGTGGCGGGCGTCGAGCCAGCCATGGTCGGCATGGCCGAGGGTGGCGAAGGGGCGGATGTCGATCATTTTGGGTCTCCTGAGTGGAGGGTCGATGGGGATTCCTGCCTCCCCGTCGCGCAGCGATGGGG
>DASQJV010000493.1:0-13092 GCA_035630855.1 Allosphingosinicella sp.
TGAGCTGAGCCCAACTCAGCGGAAGAAGATTCTTGAGGCAGCTATGGCTGACCCAGAGAAAGCATTTAACAGTCCGTTATTTAAGGCGATTTCTTACGATCTCGGGCAAGTTCAGCGTGACTAATTGATCCCGGCCGTCTCTGCGGCCAACCCCTCAATCGTCACCGCCTCGATCCGCGCTCCGAGCTTCACCTCGCGCCGCCTCGCATAAGCCTCGCCCTGAGGCGACCACATCTGGCTGATGCGGCCTTTCTTGAGGTCCAGCACCCAATATTCGCCGATGCTAGCCGCCGCGTAGACACGAAGCATCTCGCCCAGATCCCAAGTGGGATTGCTGGTGGCGATTTCGACGATGAGGGCGACGGACGAGCCTGGAATGGCGCCCGGACCACGCGGTTCCGTGGTCAGGATGATGTCGGGCTGAGGCTCGCCGTGGGGCGGGAGGCTGACCGATTGCTCGGCCGCGGCATGGAGCGGAGAGCCGATGGCTTTGAGCGCTTCGCGGAGTCGGCTGAACAGTTCGTCCCTGGCGAAGCCATGCGGACGGTGATGCGGATTCATCGCGTAGACGATGCCATCGATCAGCTCCGTTTTTCGGTATCGTTCGAATGCGCCGGCTTCGCTCAGGCGCTCATAATCCTCGATGCGGAGCTTGATCGGGCATTTCGCGCCGGACTCCCCGTCCTCGGCAGCGGCGCCCCACAGCTGGCCTTCTATCAGCTCCGACCTGCAATAGCCGGCGAGGGCGCCCGTATCCTTCAGCAGCAGGAAATCCGCTGCCTCCAGCTTTATCGGCTGCGGGGAAGCGGGGACCGGCTGCTCGTTCACGAAGGTGTCGGGCATGGCCCGATGCTTAGCACATCGGGCGATGGCCTAGAATGCGGCAAGTTTCCGGATACGAAGTTCACGGAATATTCCCTGGCCTGGGAGCCGCCGAGCGGATTAAGTGCCCATTCGCAGCAGGCATTCCGTTGCTACTTCCCGCGAAGCGGTAGCCCTTCCTTTTCTTGTCCCTTCGTGCCTTCGTGCCTTCCCTTGAAACCGGCGCCGCGGCGGTTGACGGAAAAGCGCAGTCGGCCGACCGAGTGCAGGGCCGGGGCCGGCGCATCCGGCGCTTCGCATCCTGTCGTCGCGCCCGACCCATTTTTTTTAGGGAAGGCACGAAGGCACAAAGGTACAAGTGAGAAGGGATAGCCGCTTCGCGGCGGCGCTTTGGAGAGGGATGGGGAGAACGATGGATCTGCGCCCGCGGCAGGAGCTGGTCGACCGCTGCTACGCGCTCGCTTGCAAGGGCTATGACGAGGGCGGAATTCCCGTCGGCTCGCTGCTCGTCCGCGGCGGCGGGATCGTCTCGGAAGGGTGGAACCGGCGGGTGCAGTCGGGCGACCCGATCGCCCATGGCGAGATGGACTGCCTCCGCCGGGCCGGCCGCCAGCGCTCCTATCGCGACACCATCCTCTACACCTCGCTCTCGCCCTGCATGATGTGCGCCGGCACGATCCTTCAGTTCGGAATCCCCGCCGTGATCATCCTCGAGAACCGAAATTTCGGCGGCAACGAGGATTTCCTGAGGGCGAACGGGGTCGCTCTGGCGATCGTCGACGACCGCCGCTGCATCGACCTGATGGCGCGCTTCATCGCCGAGAAGCCGGAGCTCTGGCACGAGGATATTGGAGAGGAATAATCGAGATATCCGAAGCAGTGGAGGGGTAATTGGCGAGACTTTGGCATCCCGCGCAAGTCCACGTCGGCCGCAGGCCAATCATCTTTCAACGCAACGACGCAACGATGTCGTACCGCATCTGAGGTCCTACGGCCCTTCCGACTCGGAAGAACAATGCCGCGCTCGAGACCGCTGAGGCATCGTTGCGTCTTTGCGTCGTTGCGTTGAAAATCGAAGGTTGCTGCGCCTACGGCTTCGCGACGGGGGACGACCCCATCCAACATAGATGTTCTTGACTTGTTCTCGTTCTCATGCCATATCCCAAGCCTGCCCGAGTCGGCTCGCGCAACCGGCGGAGGCGGGAAGCTGCTTCGCTCCTTGACGGGAGCGGCGCGGCACGGCCGGCGCGAAGTCATCCGGGAACGAATGAGCTCGCGTCACTGTGGAGAGCCGAACAATGCCGATGGTCCTCCCGACGGCGCTTCCCGGCGAAAGCCGGCTTGAGCCGAAGGGGCGCCCGCTCCCGGCGACGGGGGCCGCGCGGCCACCTCAAAGCCTTCCACGCGAAGGTACGGGACCTGCCGACTCTCCGAAAAGTCTGGACGCTTTCGAGTAGACGAAAGCAGCAAATAAGTCGTCCAGCCCCGGGTGCCGGTGGCAAGGACGCGCCGGCCGTCTCTCCTTATCCGGCAACGGAGGCCCCCGCGCGCCCTCTCGTCATCCCAGCGAAGGCCGGGACCCATGAACACGTCCGTCCAAGTCTTCACACCGCGGTGTTCATGGATCCCGGATCAAGTCCGGGATGACAGGGGGCGGGCGCGATCCCCGCGGAGCGGGCCGAATCCCTTCTTCTACGTCGTGCCTTCTCTCAAAAAATGAGTTCGCACATCGTCGGAAAGGAAACGCGCCCGAGCCTCGGTGCCGCCTTGCACCCGGCCAAACGCCCACCCAAACTTCCACCTCTTCGGCTGCCGGTTTCAAGGGAAGGCACGAAGGCGCAACGTAGAAGGGAAAATGTCGCCGCTTCGCGGCGAGGGGAGGGGCCGGCGTGGTTAACTCTTGTCTAACACCCTGGGGATAAAGCGGAGCTCTTTCTCGAAAGGGGCTCCTTTTCATGCTGCACAGGTCGATGCTGGGACTGCCCGTGCTGCTGTTGGGCGCGTCCTGCGTTCCGCCGGTCGCCGGCCGGCAGCCTCTCGCCAGCGCAAGCAGGGTGCCCGCCGCGCAGACGGCCCGGGTCGTGCCGCTTCCGCCGGCCGAGGCGATCGCGCCGGGCCAGGCGGCGGAGCCCTTCGTCGTCGGCGAGCGGAGCGGGCGCGACGTCGCGGCGTCGCTCCGCTGCCTGACCGCCGCCGTCTATTACGAGGCCCGCTCGGAAAGCTCCGAGGGCCAGCGCGCCGTCGCCCAGGTCGTGCTCAACCGGGTCCGCCATCCCGCTTTCCCCAAGAGCGTCTGCGGGGTCGTCTACCAGGGCTCGAAGCGCCGCACCGGCTGCCAGTTCAGCTTCACCTGCGACGGCTCGCTCGGCGCCCGGCGCGACCCGGACGCCTGGGCCCGGGCCCGGCGGGTCGCCGGAGCGGCGCTTGCAGGGAGCGTCTACGGGCCGGTCGGCCACGCCACCCATTATCACGCCTCCTACGTCCGGCCCTGGTGGGCGCCGTCGCTGAAGCGCGCGGTGACGGTCGACTCGCACATCTTCTACCGCTGGCGGGGCGACTGGGGCGATCCCAAATCCTTCCGCCGTCCCTATCTGGCGGCCGAGACGGCGGAGCCGGCCGAACGGCCGCACCGGCCCGGGCGGCGGACGGCGCGGAGCGGGGAGGGCCTCGACCGCGGCGAAACCACCGTCGCCCATGGCGTCACCGTCCGCCGCGGCGGCCCGCCGCCCCGGATCCTCGCCTCGGCGGAGACGGAGAGCGCGGCCGGAGTCCGCATCCATAGCGGGCTGCCCGACTTCGTCAGCGCCGACGCCCCGGAAGCCGGCGCCCCGACCCGCTGAGCCGGAGCGTCGAGGGATCAGACCGAGTTACTCATCAACCGTTCGCCCTGAGCCTGTCGAAGGGCCTTCCTTCCTATTCCGGGCATAAGAGGAGGGGGCTTCGACAAGCTCAGCCAGAACGGGGAGGGGATTATCCGACCCCCGAGCGGCCCTAGCGGACCCTTTTCACGTAGATGCGCCCGTCCTCGCGCCTCTCGGTGGCGAAATTGGGGACCGCGTCGATCAGCTCGTGGAGGCCGTCATAGCCATAGCTCCGGGCGTCGAAGGAGGAGCGGTTGCCGGCGCGCTGGCCGACCTCGGACAGGCTGGCATAGCCGCGCCCGTCGCGCTTGGAGGCGCGGAACGCCGCTCCGAGCAGCTTGACCAGCTCGTCGTCGACCTTGCGCTTGGGTGCCGGCGGCGCCGCTTCCGCCGTCTCCTGCTCGTGGCTCTGGACGAGGGCTCCGACGTCGATGAAGCGGCTGCACGCCTGTTGGAAGGAGACCGGCGCCCGCGACGTCCCGAAGCCGTAGACCGGGACCCCGTCCTGCCGGATCCGCATCGCCAGCGGCATGAAGTCGGAATCGCTCGACATGATCCCGAATCCGTCGACCCGGCCTCCGAAGAGGAGGTCCATGGCGTCGATCGTCATCTTCATGTCGGTCGCGTTCTTGCCCTTGGTGAGGTCGAACTGCTGGTGGGGCTCGATGGCGTGGCGGTGGGTCATCTCGGCCCAGCCCTTCAGCGCCGACTTGCTCCAATTGCCATAGGCCCGGCGGATGTTCACCGTCCCGAGCTCGGCGAGCACGGTGAGGACGGCGTCGAGATGGTCGGACGAGGCGTTGTCGGCGTCGATCAGGAGCGCGACGTTGCCGTCCTGGCGGTCGGGATCGGCCATGTCAGCGCCGGGCGCCGGAGTCGCGGCGGGCATCGAGGCTCCACGGCCCAGGCCCGGCCGCGGCGATGTAGAGGAAGACGAAGCAATAGAGGATCGCCGCGTCGCCCATATTGTTCACCGGGAAGAGGTTCTGCGGGGCGTGGGCGTACCAATAGGCGACCGCCATCGCGCCGGAGGCGAGGAAGGCGGCGGGGCGGGTGAACAGGCCGAGGGCGATGAGCAGGCCGCAGACGAGCTCCACGATCCCGGCGAAATGGCCGGGGTTATCGAAGGCCCAGCCGCTCCCGGCCATCTGCCCCGCCGGGAAGGAGAGGAACTTCTGGGTGCCGTGCTCCAGGAAGATCAGGCCGGCGACGATCCTCAGCAGGCTGAGCAGGCCCGGCGCCCAGGCCGCCGGCAGTCCGGGATCTCGCATCTCTCGTTCCTTTCTCCGCAGCCAGGCGCGAGTGCCTAACATCGCTTCCCGGCGGGCGAAAGCGGCGACTGGCAAACCTTTGAGGCGGCGCCATTTAATTCGAGTCTGGCGCTTTTGCGCTTTCTGCGGCAGAAGGCGTGGCTCCCATGGCCGGTGTGCGCAGCCTCTATGACGTGCTCAACGTCGCTCCCGAAGCGGAGCCGGTCGTCGTCGAGGCGGCCTACAAGGCGCTGATCAAGAAATATCATCCCGACCAGGCGGTCGAGGCGCCCGTCTCCAAGGACGCGACCGCGATCAACGAGGCTTTCGCCATCCTCAAGGATCCGGCCAAGCGGGCGGATTACGACCATCGGCTGTGGGCCAAGCAGCAGGCGATCCGGCTCGCCGAGGCCCAGGTGGCCAGCGCCGGTCGCCCGCCGCGCTTCGTCGCGGTCAGCGGTTGGCTGATCGCCGGCCTGCTCGCCGCCGCGCTCGCCGCCGTCGCCATGGGCAAGAGCCTGGCGCCGCCGCCGATGAGCGCCCCGGCCGAGGCGGCCGAGGTCCAGGATTCGGAGGCCCCGGCCCGGGCCGCAGCGCTCAAGGCCGCCGCCGCCGAGGCGGTCCACGACCGCGCCATCCCCTCCTCGGCCTCGGTCATCGCCCGGGTCCGAGCCGAGCAGGGCATCGCCCCTCCGCCCCGGCCGGCTCCGGCGGCCCGGCTCGCCCCGGCGCCCCGGGCCACGTCCGGAGCCTCCCGAAGCCGCAAGGCGTCCCCGGAGCCGCGCGCCCGGACCGAGCCGCGCAAGGAAAGCGATTTCCTCGAGCGCCAGGGCTATATTTATTAGAGCTGCCTCCCCACCGCTTCGCGGCAGGGAGGCAAATCATCCCCGGCAGGGGACCGCGCAGGGCTTCTGCGGCTCGCCGCGCTTGCGGCGGCGCTCGCGGTCCTCGCCGGCGGAGCGCTCGACCTGGGCCTTGAGGCCGCTCTTCTCCTTCCTGTAGCCCTTGGCCTCGAGGCAGTCGTAGGCGTTGAGCAGCGCCGCGATCGGATCCATCCAATATTTGTGGTTGGCCTCGCGGGTGCAGAAATCGACGTCGACCTGCTGCTCGGCGAGCGTCTTGGTCGGGTGCGAGACCTGGGCGGTGCAGGCGGCCAGAGCGAGGGCGGGCAGTGCGAACGCGACAAGCTTCATTCCGGCCTTCTTGCATCCTGCGTCCGGGATCGCAAATCTGGGGGCATGAGACGCGCCGCCGCCGCCCTTGCCTTCATCCTCCTCGCCACCGCCTGCAACTCGTCGCGGCCGCCCTGGGCCGACGGCCGGATGGTGACGGAGGAGCGGCGCGGCGGCGGCGAGGCCCAGGATCTGTCGAGGCTCGAGCAGCGCCTGCTCGCCCTCCACAATCGCGAGCGCCGGGCGACCGGCGCCGCTCCGCTGGCCTGGGACCCGGCCCTCGCCGCGGCGGCCGCCGGCTACGGGCCGAGGCTCGAGCGGCTCGGCAAGCTCGCCCACTCGCCGGCGGAATCGCGTCCCGGCCAGGGCGAGAATCTGTGGATGGGGACGGCCGGCGCCTATTCGCTGGAGGAGATGGCGGGCAGCTGGGCCGCCGAGAAGAGCCTGTTCCGCCCCGGAATCTTCCCGGCCGTCAGCCGAAGCGGCAGGTGGAGCGACGTCGGCCATTATACCCAGATGATCTGGAAGGGCACGGCCCGGATCGGCTGCGCCGTCCGCAAGAGCCGCAAATGGGACTACCTCATCTGCCGCTACACCCCGCCCGGCAACGTCGTCGGACGGGCCGTTCCCTGATCCTCCCCGCCGCTTCGCGGCAGGGAGGACTAGGCTTCGCCTCCGCCCTTGCCTATCAAGCCACGAAAGATAGGGAAGGGGGCGCTTCATGGACCTGTTCGCGCGCAAGGCGGTCGTCGCCGACGAGGATATGGCGCCGGAGCACCGGCTCCACCGAAGCCTCGGCTGGCCTCACCTGGTCGCGCTCGGGGTCGGCGCCATCGTCGGAACCGGCATCCTGACCCTGATCGGGGTCGGCGCCGCCAAGGCCGGTCCGGCGGTGATCCTCTCCTTCGCCATCGCCGGCCTGATCTGCGCCTGCGCCGCTTTGGCCTATGCCGAGATGGCGACGATGATCCCGGCCTCGGGGAGCGCCTATACCTATTCCTACGTCGTCATCGGCGAGCTCGTCGCCTGGATCATCGGCTGGAGCCTGATCCTCGAATATTCGCTGGTGGTGAGCGCGGTCGCGGTCGGCTGGTCTGGCTATGCGGCGCCCTTGCTGAAGGAGGCGGTCGGCTTCCCGATGGCTCTGGCCCAGGGCCCCGAGCTGGGCGGGATCGTCAACCTGCCGGCCATCTTCATCATCGCCGTCGTGGCCGGGCTGCTCATCTACGGCACCAAGGAGAGCGCGACGGTCAACGCGGTGCTCGTGCTGGTCAAGATCGTCGCCCTGATCGTCTTCGTCGCGGTGGCTCTGCCCTATTTCGACTCCGCCAATTTCGAGCCCTTCATGCCCAACGGCTTCCCCAAGAACGGCCCGCCCGGCGCCGAGGTCGGAGTGATGGCGGCCGCCGCCATCATCTTCTTCGCTTTCTACGGTTTCGACGCCATCGCCACCGCCGCCGAGGAAGCCAAGGATCCGGGGCGCGACCTTTCGATCGGGATCGTCGGTTCGATGCTGGCCTGCGTGATCATCTACATGGCCGTCGCCGCGGCCGCGATCGGAGCGCTCGCCTACACGCGTTTCTCGAACAGCCCCGAGCCGCTCGCACTGATCCTGCGCGAGCTCAACCAGCCCTGGGCCGCCCGCTACCTCGCGGCCTCGGCGGTGATCGCACTGCCGACGGTCATCCTCGCCTTCTTCTACGGCCAGAGCCGGATCTTCTTCGTCATGGCCCGCGACGGACTGCTTCCCCGCGGCCTGGCGAAGGTTTCGGGACGCGGCTCGCCGGTCCGGATCACGCTCTTCACCGCCGTCGTCGTCGCCGCCCTGGCCGGGATCGTGCCGCTCGACGAGCTTGCCGCCCTCGCCAATGCGGGAACCCTGACCGCCTTCATCGCAGTCTGCCTGTGCATGCTGATCATGCGCCGGCGCGAGCCCAACGCCCCGCGCCGGTTCAGCACGCCTCTGCCCTGGGTCGTCGGCGTCTTCGGCATCCTGGGATGCCTCTATTTGCTCTACAGCCTGCCCTGGGCGACCCAGCGCTACTTCCTCATCGCCCACGCCGTCGGGCTGCTGATCTACTTCGCTTATGGGGCGAGACGCAGCGTGGCGTCGCACGGCTGATGACGACGGGCCCTCAGGCCGGAGCGAACTGACCCGTCGTCTCGTCGAGCAGGTGAAGCACTCCGTCGGCGATGGCGAAATAGGCGCCGTGGAGCTTGAGGCGCCCGTCGGCCTCGCGCTCGCTCACCCAGGGGAAGGTGCGCAGATTGGCGAGGCTGACGCGCACGCCCTCGAGCTCCATCGCCCGGAAGTCCTCGCCCTTCTCGGCGCGGACCTTGTCGCGCGCGCCGCGGAGCATCTCGATCCAGTCGGCGATGAAATGGCCCTCGCCATGGGCGGCGTCGTCGAACTGGCCGGTCAGCGCGGCCGCGCAGCCGCCGCAGAAGCCGTGGCCCATCACCACGATCTCCTCGACCTCGAGCTGGGTGACCGCGAACTCGAGCGCCGCCGAGACGCCGTGATGGCCCTTGGTCGTCTCGTAGGGCGGCACCAAAGCGGCGACGTTGCGGACGACGAACATCTCGCCCGGTCCGGAATCGAATATCTGGGTGGGATCGACCCGGCTGTCCGAGCAGGCGATCACCATCACCCTGGGGCTCTGCCCCTCCGCCAGCCTCGACCAGCGCTCCCGTTCGCGCGCCCAGCCCGTCTCGCGGAAGCGGCGATATCCCTCGATGAGTTCGGTGATTCCGGCCAAGCGGATTGTCCTCCCAAAACCGTTCGGGCTGAGCTTGTCGAAGCCCTTCCTGTTCCTCGGGCGCCCTAAGAGAAGGAGAGCCCTTCGACAAGCTCAGGGCGAACGGGGCGGGGAGGCCGGCCGTTGGCCTCACCGAGGTGGCGCGGTACGTTGAATGGCGCTAAAATGGCCGCGTTTTGCGGGAGCGTCCCATGGCCAGTGCGAAGTTCACCAAGAAGAACGATTCGATCGAGATAAGGCTGCCGGACGAGACCAAGGCCGCCTTCAGGGAGAAGTGCCGGCTTGAAGGCCGCACGGTGAGCGACGCCGTCCGGTCCATCATCGACGAGCAGCTCGAGCCTGGCGGAAGCGTCCGCCTCCGCCGCAGGTCGCTCTGGCGGATCGCGGCGGCCCTCGCCGCCGGAGCCGTGATGGGCGGGGGCCTGGCGGCGCCGTCGATCGCCGCCTCCGCCGACAGCAGCCGCTCGGCGTTCCGTGCACTGGACCGGGATTCCGACGGCGCGCTCACCTATGAGGAGTTCCGGTCCCGGTAACGGGGCCGCGGCCCGGCCCGTTGTCGGGACACGTTTTTATCGTTGTCCGGACACGACTTCGGTGGCGCCCGGGAACGCGAACGGCTTGGTAGCCGCCATGAACGATATCCTCGAAGCACCGCGGCGGACGAAATGGGTCGCCGAAATACGCATTTGGGCCGGCCTGGCCCTGCTCGTGCTCGGCTTCCACAGCCTGGTGGCGAAGCCCTTCTACATCCCGTCTGAATCGATGATGCCGGGGCTTCTGGTCGGCGACCGGCTCCTCGTCAGCAAATATCCGTACGGCTGGTCCTACGCCTCGGCGAGCTTCCACCTCCTGCCGTTCTTCCATGGCCGCCTGTTCGGCCGCCTGCCCGAACGGGGCGATATCGTGATCGTGTCGCGGACCGCGGACGGGGAGAGCGAGGACCTCATCAAGCGGGTCGTCGGACTGCCCGGCGATACGGTGCGGATGGTGCGCGGCCGGCTGTGGCTCAACGGCGAGCCCGTCCCGACCATGGACCTGGGCTACCGGAGCTTCCGGGCCGACTCGAACCTTCGCTGTCCCCCGCTCAGCGATCGCGGCCAAGCCAACTGCCGACTGCACGTCCTCAGGGAGACGTTGCCCGGGGGACGCTCCTACGAGGTCCTCGACCTCGCTCCGACCCGTCAGGACGACACCGCGCCCTACAAGGTCCCCGCCGGGCATGTCTTCCTCCTCGGGGACAATCGCGACAACAGCGCCGACAGCCGGTTTCCGCTGGCGTCGGCCGGCCTGGGCGGAGCGGTTCCGGTCGAGGCGATCGGCGGAAGGGCCGAGTTCGTTACCTTCTCGCTCAAGGGCGAGGCGAGCTGGAACCCGACGACCTGGTTCGCGGATTTCCGGAGCGGTCGCTCGGGAGTCTCGCTTCGGCCCGGGGAGTGACCCGCCGGCTTGTTGTTAAGAGGGGCGAGCATCGCTATCTGGCCCCCATGAGCGAAGCCGACCCGATCCTTTCCCCGCCGTCCGCGCCGCGCCAGCGCAAGCCCGACTGGATCCGGGTGAAGGCGCCGACCAGCGCCGGCTTCGCCGAGACGAAGAAGCTGATGCGCAGCCTCAACCTCGCCACCGTCTGCGAGGAGGCGGCCTGCCCCAATATCGGCGAGTGCTGGACCAAGAAGCACGCGACGGTGATGATCCTCGGCGACACCTGCACCCGCGCCTGCGCCTTCTGCAACGTCAAGACCGGGATGCCGCGGGCTCTCGACCCGCTCGAGCCCGAGCATGTCGCCACCGCCGCCGCCGAGCTCGGCCTCACCCATATCGTCGTGACCTCGGTCGACCGCGACGACCTCCCCGACGGCGGCGCCAGGCAGTTCGTCCGGGTGATCGAGGCGCTCCGTCGCAACACGCCCTCGACGACGATCGAGATCCTCACCCCCGATTTCCGCAACAAGCCCGAGGCGGCGATCGAGGCGATCGTCGCCGCCCGGCCGGACGTCTACAACCACAATCTCGAGACGGTGCCGCGCCTCTATCCGACGATCCGGCCCGGAGCGCGCTATTACGCCTCGCTGCGGCTGCTCGAGAGCGTCAAGCGGCAGGACCCGACCATCTTCACCAAGTCGGGCCTGATGGTCGGGCTCGGAGAGCAGCGCCTCGAGGTCCATCAGGTGATGGACGACATGCGCTCGGCCGACGTCGATTTCCTGACCATGGGCCAGTATCTTCAGCCCACGCCCCGTCACGCGAAGGTCGAGGAGTTCGTCACGCCCGCCGCCTTTTCCGCTTATGGCGCGATCGCCCGGGCCAAGGGCTTCCTGCTCGTCGCAGCCTCGCCTCTGACCCGCTCGAGCTACCATGCCGGCGACGATTTCGCGAAGATGAAGGCGGCCCGCGAAGCCAGGCTGGCGGCGGCGCGTTAGGGCGGCGATGCCCCGCCACACCGAGACCCGGCGGATGCCCTATACGCCCGAGCAGATGTTCGATCTGGTCGCGGACGTGAAGCGCTACCAGGAGTTCCTGCCCTGGGTGGCGGCGACCCGGGTGCGCTCGGACAGCGAGACTCTGATGATCGCCGACCTCGTCGTCGGATTCCGGGCGATCAAGGAGACCTTCACCTCGCGGGTCGAGAAGCAGCGGCCGACCCGGATCCACACCGAATATATCGAGGGTCCGCTCAAATATCTGCAGAACAGCTGGGTCTTCAAGCCGGACGGGGAGGGCGGCACCGAGATCGATTTCTGCGTCGACTTCGCCTTCAGGAACCGCATCTTCGAGAGCCTCGCCGGCCAGATGTTCGACCGTGCGCTGAGGCGGATGATCGGAGCGTTCGAGGAAAGGGCGAGGGAATTGTACGGCGAGGGCGGGAAGCAGAGCGCCGCCTGACTCCCCCCTCCCAGGGAGGGGAGGGGCGCTCTTCAGCTCTCCTCTCCCTTCTCAACCGGCATCAGCAGCTCCAGCGCGCAGAGCGCCGCCTGGAGCCTGACCCCGCCGCGCCCCAGGTCGCCGAAATGCCTGGTGTCGGCGACGATCTCCTTGGGATCGGCGCCTCGCCTCGCCCGGGCGAAGATCACCGTCCCGACCGGCTTCTTCTCGCTTCCGCCGCCGGGCCCGGCGATCCCGGTGACCGCGACCGCGGTGTCGGCGGCGCAGCGCTTCAACGCGCCCTGGGCCATACCCCAGGCGACGGCGATCGACACCGCTCCGAACGTCTCGACCACGTCCTCGCTGACCCCGAGCAGGGCGATCTTGGACTCGTTGGAATAAGTGATGAAGCCGGCCTCGAGAACGTCCGACGAGCCCGGGATCTCGGTCAGTGCGGCGGCGACCAGGCCTCCGGTGCAGCTCTCCGCCACCGCCAGCCTGATCCCGGCCGCCCGGCTCGCCTCGACGACCCTGCGCGCCGATTCGAGCAGCTCCGCCGGAAGGACGGAGTCGCGCGCTTCGCTCACGGCCGCGCCGCTGGGCACATCAAGGGCTTCTTGCCGGCGGGCCTGGCCTTCGCCTTGCCCTTCGGCTTGTCGTTCATCTCCTCCACGGTGGCGATCTCGACCCCGAGGATGACCAGCCCGGCGAGGTTGCGCGGGGGTAGCGGCGAGAGCAGATCGGCGGCCCGGTCGATCCGTTCGCATTGCTCCCGGCCCTTGACGGTCGACAGGCCGTTCAGGACGAGATCGTGGATGAGGCCGCGCGCGGTGGTCTCGCTGAGTCCGGCCGGGAAATCCTTCCCGCCCAGCATCGTCACGGCCGGGCTGGCGGAGGCCCAATGGGCCGAGCTCTCCGCCGCCAGCGTCTGGGCGAGGGTCTTGCCGCCGTTCATCAGATAGGAATTGGCGGGCAGGGCCGGAGCGCAGGCCTTCGCGGCGCCTTCGAGCAGCGGCGGCAAGGCGAACAGGGTCATCGCCTCGACCTGGGCCTGGGTCAGGCAGGGGCGTTGCGCCTGTTCGGCAGGGGCGGCGGCGAGCAGGGCGGCGATCAGGACGGTTTTCACTTATCTTCCTCCGGGAGACGAACGGTGGCGACAGCCTGGGCGGCCATGCCTTCGCCGCGGCCGGTGAAGCCGAGGCGCTCGGTGGTCGTGGCCTTGATGCTAACCCGCCCGGGCGGCAGCCGCAACAAGGCGGCGACGGAGGCGCGCATCGCCTCGCGATGGGGCGCCAGGCGGGGGGCCTCGCAGATCAGGGTGACGTCGACATGGTCGATCCGTCCCCCCCGGCCCTCGATCAGCGCCCGG
>DASQJV010000494.1:0-2428 GCA_035630855.1 Allosphingosinicella sp.
AATGACGTCCTCGCTGTCGGTGCCGCGCTCGCGCAGGCGCCGCTCGAGTTCGTCCATCGACGGCGGCAGGATGAACACCCGGACGATGTCGGGATCGACCTGCTTCAATTGCTGCGTGCCCTGCCAGTCGATGTCGAGGAGGACGTCGCGGCCGCCCTCGATCGTCTTCAGCACTTCGCTCTTGAGGGTCCCGTAACGGTGGCCGAAGACGTGCGCCCATTCGAGGAAATGGCCCGCGGCGACCAGCGAATCGAAGCCCCTGTCGTCGACGAAATGATAGTCGCGCCCGTCCACTTCGCCGGGGCGGATCGGCCGGGTCGTCGCCGAAACCGACATCGCCACCCCGTCGTCATTCTCGAGCAGCATCCGGGCGATGGTCGACTTGCCGGCGCCGCTGGGGCTGCTGAGGACGAAGAGGAGGCCCCGACGTTGGAAGGCGGCTGCGATTTCCATGCGCGCTACTGGCTTGCCGACCCGCCATGCGTCAAGCAGGTAGGGACATGGCCCGCCTGATCGCCCTGCTCAGAGCCGTCAACGTCGGCGGCCGCAAGCTGCCGATGGCGGAGCTTCGGGCGCTGTGCGCCGAGCTCGGTTGGGAGGAAGTCGAGACTTATATCCAGAGCGGCAACCTGGTCTTCACCGCCTCCGGCAAGGCCGACTCGCTCGAGGAGAAGCTCGAGAAGGCGATAAAGGCGAGGTTCGGCTTCCATTCCGACGTCATCGTCCGGTCGGCGGCTTCATGGTCGAAGCTTCTGGAGGCCAACCCTTTCGGCGAGGCCTCGGAAGCCGAACTGAACCGGGTCCTCGTCGGCCTCGCCAAGGGCAAGCTCGCCTCCGGGGCGGCCGGCGCAATCGCCGAGCGGGCCTCGGCCGGCGAGCGCGTCGAGGAGTCGGGCGGCGCCTTGTGGTTCCATTACCCGGCCGGGGTCGGGCGCTCGAAGATCACCCCTTCCGCGATCGACCGCGCGGCGGGCTCGCCCGTCACCGCGCGCAACTGGCGAACGATGCTCAGGCTCCAGGAGATGGCATGCTGACGCTATGAATGCGCCGATCGTCCCCCGCGGCTATTGGTATGCCGCCCTCGCTCTCGTCGCGGTCATGGCCGCGATCCTGCTGTGGATGGGCCGGCCGCCCATCTGCACCTGCGGCGCGGTCAGGCTCTGGGTGGGAACGGTCAACGGTCCCGACAACAGCCAGCATCTCGCCGACTGGTACACGCCCAGCCACATCATCCACGGCTTCCTCTTCTATGGGCTCGGCTGGCTCTGCCTGCGCCGCAACCCGCCGGGCGACCGGCTGATCGGAGCCGTCCTGATCGAGGCGGGGTGGGAGCTGCTCGAGAACAGCCCGATCATCATCGACCGCTATCGCGAGGCGACGATCGCTCTGGGCTATACCGGCGATTCGGTCATCAACTCGGCCGCCGACGTCGGCTGGATGGTGGTCGGCTTCGCGCTGGCGAGGCGCCTCCCGGTGTGGGCGACTCTTGCCCTCGCCGCCGCGTTCGAGCTCCTGACCCTCTGGATCATCCGCGACAACCTCACCCTCAACGTGCTGATGCTGGTCGCCCCGAGCGACGCGATCCGGGCCTGGCAGGCGGGGGCGTGATATCCTCCCCAGGCGAAGCCATGGGGACCCGGAGCGCTGTCGCCGTTGCTCATGGCCGCCCCAACCCGTAGTCGGTTCCGACGGGAACCCGTCACGGAGGGGGAGGTTTGCTCGACATGAAGCCCTTGCTGACCGGCGCCGCAGCCCTCCTCGTCGTCGCCCCCGCGCCCGCCTCCGCCCAGGAGGTCTTCGGCGGTCTCGCCGCCCACGACGTCGACACTCCGCTCAACAAGGGCGGCTTCGAGGACGGCCTGGCCGTACAGGCGGGCATTCGGGGCGGTCGGATCAAAGCGCTGAAGGCGATCGGCGCGCCCTCGCCTTATGCCTTCGCCTCGCTGAGCACCGACGGCGGGACCAACTTCGCGGCGGTCGGGCTCAGCTGGAAGATCGGCGGCCGCTTCTACCTCCGCCCGGGCATCGGCCTCGCCGTCCACGACCGTTCGAGCCATGTCGTCTACGGCAATCTGCGCGGCGACTTCGGCTCCCGGATCCTGTTCGAGCCCGAGCTCGGCCTCGGCTTCCGGATCGACGAGCGCTGGAGCGCCGAGGCGAGCTGGGTCCATTTGAGCCACGGCGGCCTGTTCAACAGCCGCCAGAATCCCGGCATGGACAATATCGGGATGCGGCTGAACCACCGCTTCCGGTGACTAAATTCCTCCCCGGCATTTGCGGGGGAGGAATTGAGGTCACCGTCCCAGCATCGCCTCGGGCCTGACCACCCGGTCGAACGTCTCCCCGTCGACCAGGCCGAGCTCGAGCCCGGCCTCCCGGAGCGTCTGGCCGTTCTTGTGGGCGTGCTTGGCGATGGCGGCGGCATTGT
>DASQJV010000495.1:0-5096 GCA_035630855.1 Allosphingosinicella sp.
ATGGGCGTGGCGGTAAGGCATCGATTCTCCCCCCGGAGCTGGGCGCAGCCTAGACTCGGACAGGGCGGTGCGCCAGCGGGGGCTTCGGTGGGGCGCCTTAGCTTCCACTTACTTTCCCTCTCCCCCGTGGGGAGAGGGGGAAGCTTCTAGAAGCGCCTCGACACCCCGAGGCTGGCCTGGACGTAGCTGTAGCCGGAGCCCAGTGAGCCCGTGTTCGACGGCGTGTTGGTGTAGGTGAGCGCGCCGTTCATGGACCAGCCCGAGTTGCGCGGGCTTCGGAAGCGGGCGTGAAGATAGTGGGAGGCGTGCCAGTCGGTGGCGGAATCCCGCTGCACGCCGATGCCGCCGGCGCCGACCAGCTCCCAGCCGCCGACGAAGCGGCGCATCTGAGCCAACGGAAGCATTTCGGCGTACCAGCGCGGCGAGTAATAATCATATTCGCCGGGGTCGCTGCTCCGGAAATAGCGGCCGCGCAGCTGGGCGCTGAGGCCGAGCTTCGGCTCCACGACGTGGATGTAGCTTGCCCGAAGGTGGGTCCTGACGTTGTCGCCGGTGAATAACTGGACCCCGGCCAGCACGACGAAGACGTTGCGGTCGTCGACCGGCAAATCGACGGCTGCGCCCGCGAAGGTCGAATAGAGGCCCCGGTCGAGGCCCTGGGGAGTCTCGACGATGTCGCGCTCGACGAAGAACTCCTTGCGGAACCTCGAATCGTCGTTGAGCGAAAGGGCGCCGATGACGCTGTCGCCGTCGGTGCCGACGCGGCCTCGAAGCTGCCAGTCGCCGAGCTTGGCGGCGCCTCGGACGAAGACCCGGTCGCGCGATTCCCAGCCCCGGTCGGCGGGATTGTAGCGGGCGCGCTCGACCCGCAGGCCGATCGAGCGCGTGTCGTCGAGGTCGCGCAGGTCGAAGTCGAGCGCCGCCCGCGCCACCTCGGTCCCGTCGCTGTCGGACGAATAGAAGACTTCCGTCCCGACCGCCGGACGAAGCGGACCGGACTCACCGTCCGGCGGGGGCGGGGCGAGGCCGGTGAGCGTGGCGAGCGCGAAAGGAGCCGCGAGCAGCAATCGGAATTTCCTCATGTCCCGCCCCATTCCTTTCTTCTTCCGGTGAGCTCGGCGACGTAGCCCCAGAGCGAGACCGGCTGCATCAGCAGCGGATAGGCGAGAGCGAAGGCGGCGAAGCCGGCCCAGCTGCGCTTCATCTCGATGCCCGAGCGCCTCAGCATCCGCATCTGGATTCGGAAGATCACCAGGTTCCACAAAGCCGCCAGCGGAAGCACCAGCAGGGTGACCGGCCCCGCAAGCCAGTAGAAGCCGAACAAGGCGAGCAGCAGGCCCGGGACGAAGACCAGGGTGAAGGCGAGGTCGAGCGATATGAACAGCAGGTTCCACCAGACGAACATCGTGCTCAGCCTGGGCTTGAACAGCAGCGGCCAATGGTGCGCCAGAGCCTCGATCATGCCGCGGGCCCAGCGGGTCCGCTGCCGGACGAGCCCGCCCAGGGTCGGAGGCGCGTGGGTCCAGGCGATCGCGCCCGGGGAATAGCCGATGCGGTGGCCGTCGCGGAGCAAAGCCCAGGTGAGGACGATGTCCTCGCCGACCGTGTCCGGCCAGCCGCCCGCCTCGAGCAGGGCCCGGCGCCGGTAGATGGAGAAGGCGCCCTGGGCGACCAGGGTACCGCCGTACATGCTCTGCATCCGCTTCACCGCGGCGATGCCGTGGAAATAATCCCATTGCTGGGCGCCCGCGATCAGGCTCTCGCCGGCATTGCCGACCAGCACCGCGCCCGCCACCGCGACGGTGCCCGGCGAGTCGGACAGCAGCCGGTCGACGATCGCCGAGAGGCTTCCGGAGTGGAGGTGGGTGTCGGCGTCGATGGTGACGATGAGCTCGTGCCGGGCCCGTTCGAGGCCGGCGTTGAGGACCATCGCCTTGCCGCGGTTCTGCTCGAAGCGGATCAGCCGGAGCTCGATGTCCGGCGAGGCCGCGAACAGCGCCGCCCGGCAGTCGTCCACCGCGGCGGACGTGCCGTCCGCAGACCCGTCGTCGAGGACCAGGATCTCGATCCGGCCCGGATAGCCGGCATCGCGGACGCTCTTCAGGGTCTGCGCGATGGCCTCCTCCTCCTGATAGGCGGCGATCAGGATGCTGACCCCGGGATAGGAGAGCCGGCGCCGGTGCTTCCGTCCCGGCTCCATCAGCAGGCTGGAGAGGAGGAAGGCGTTCATGAAGCCCGGCAAATAGGCGACGAAGGTGAGGGCGATCAGGGCAGCCAGAGGATGGGTCAGGTCCCTCAGGTCGCCGAGCCAAGGCTTGGACACCCAGACGCTGAACAGGGTCCAGGCGCAGGCAAAGGCGATCGCGACCCCGAACTGCAGGCGGCAGGTGCCGCGCGCCTCGGGCTTTCCGCCGAAGGCGACCGGGCCGCCGGCAATGCCGTGCTCGAAGCCGGCCAGGCCTACTCCGCGACGCACACCAGCGCCCACGGGTCCCCTTCGGGGCAGCGCCGCCCGGACGAAGGCGCGCCCTCTCGCTTCGATCCGGGTGAATATGGTTAACGCCGCGGAAGCTATTTTCGATGACCTTTTCTAAACCATGGAAGCTTCACAGCAAGGCTCCGAAGGGAGCCGAAGATGCAGCAGGAGAGGGTAGCGCGCGCGATCGACCTGCTGCTCGTCGCGATGCTGTTCGCCGGCCAGGCGGCGATCGCCCTCGGCGCGGTGCCGCTGCCGGTCTAGCTTTCCGCGCTCGCCGCCATTTTCGCGATCCGGGCCGTGAAGGCGGCGTCAGGGCCGCCGTCCAGCGCCGATGAAACCGTCCCCGCCGCCAGCACCGCTCCGGCCGCCGCGGCCAGCGCCAGGGCGCCGACCGGCCACGACCGCGACGGGCGATAGCGCCGCGCCGCCGGCGCCCCGGAATCACGGTCCGAGATCAGGATTTTCTGGTGGAGAATGGTTACGGTCCAATTATCAATGAGTTATCCTCAACAGGCGGAGTTGGGGCAAGGTTCCCCTGCGCCGGACCGGAAAAACCCCGAGAATGCGCCGGGAAATTCCGGACCAGGCCGGTGCGGGTGACCGCAAGCTCTGGTCCTGCACCGTTTCTCCTTTTCCGTGGCATCAGGGATGCACCCCCCTCTGCGACAGGAAGGACCGACGAATCATGGGAACGGGAACGACGCGATGACGGGAGAGGCATGGACGGGCGGCGGCGGTCAGGGCTGGCGGATGGCGGTTTGGGGCGGGGCGGCGGCGCTGATGATGGCGCCCGCCGTCGCCACCCAGGTCAGCGACGAGATGGCCTGGGATTCGGCCGATTTCCTCCTCGTCGGCCTGATGCTGCTCGCCGCCTGCGGAGCCTGGGAGCTGGCGATGCGCAGGACCGGGAGCTGGGCCTATTCGGCTGCGGCGATCGTCGCGGCTGGGACCGCCTTCCTGCTCGTGCTGGTCAACGGGGCGGTCGGGCTCGTCGGCAGCGAGAACGATCCGGTCAATCTGGTCTTCTTCGGAGTCCTCGCCTGCGCCCTCGGCGCAGCGATCGCCGTCCGCTTCCGGGCCGAGGGGATGGCGCGAACCATGGCCGTCACCGCCGGAGCCCAGGCCGCGGCCGGGGCGCTCGCTTTGGCGATGGTCCCGGACCTCGAGGGCTTCCTGGTCGGGACGGCGCTGTTTTTCCCGCTCTGGCTGATCTCCGCCTGGCTGTTCGCCCGGGCGGCCCGGGAGGACAGAGCCTAGGCGACCCTATTTCCCACCGCGCTCCGCGCGCAGCCGCCCGAGCTCGGCTTCGATCCTGGCGATGCCCTCGAGGATGTTGATCTGCTCCTCGTGGGTGAAGGCGTCGCGATTCTCGTTCAGCCGGTCGATGAGCCGGACGATGATCAGCGGCGCGACGCAGAAGACGGAGATGTGCATCAGCACGAAGGCGAGCATCTGGCCGCCGACCGACTTGGGCGTGATGTCGCCGTAGCCGGTCGAGGTCGCCGTGGCTCCGGCCCAGTAGAGGCTGGTCGAGAAGTCGTAGGGCTCGAGCCACATGAACAGCAAGGTGCAGCCCAGGATGAGGGCCGCGTAGAGGGCCGCCAGCTCCTTCAGAGTATCGGTCGCCGCCCGCAGATTCTTCATCGTCACCCCCTTATCACGTGCGGGAGGAAGCGCGCCCGGTTGCCGGTGATGAGGCCGTCCTCCCTGATCCCCATCCCGGCGGCTTCGCCGTCGACGACCCAGCTGCCCAGGACCGGATAGCCGCCGCCGAAGTCGCGAAGCGGATAAAGCTCCTGATACATGGTCAGCCCCTCGACATATTCGCCCCGGCTCCGGGCGACCGTCCGGCCGCGCTCGACCACCTCGATGTTCGAGCCTTCGCGGGCGAGGAAGGGCTTGGCGACGTAGCTGTCCCCGATCTTGCCCGGCCGGACCGAGGCGGCGAGCAGATTGGGGTGGTTCGGGAACATGTTCCAGAGGATCTGGAGGATCGCCTTGTTGCTCCAGATCATCTTCCAGATCGGCTCGATCCACACGGTCTCCGGGAGGTGCCGGACGACGTCGGGCCCGTAGGCTTCGCTCACGATCCATTCCCAGGGATAGAGCTTGAAGATTGCGCTGATCAGATTGTCGTCGCGGTCGAGGATCCGGCCCGAGGAATCCACGCCGATATCGTCGATCAGGACGGCGTGGGTCTCGAGCCCGGCCTGGGTGGCAAGGTCGCGCAGATAGGTGGTGGTGATCGTATCCTCGTGCGAGGGATCGGCGGTGTGGGTGAACCAGAGGCGCTGGCCGGAGAGGCGCGGGCGAAGCTCGGCCCAGCGGGCGAGCAATTTCTCGTGCAGGCTGTTGAACTGGTCGAGGTCCGGGAACAGATCCTCCTTCCATTCCCACTGGATCACCGCCGCCTCGAGCAGCGAGGTCGGCGTGTCGCAATTGAACTCGAACAGCTTCGGCTCGCCGGCTCCATTATAGCCGAAGTCGAAGCGGCCGTAGTTGAGCGACGGCGGCTCCTGCTTCCACGCGGCCTTGATCGCGCGGTGGCAATAGTCGGGGATCCCGAACAGCTCCATCAGGGTCGGGTCGTTGGCGATCTCCTCGCCGGCCTGGAGGA
>DASQJV010000496.1:0-4960 GCA_035630855.1 Allosphingosinicella sp.
TCGGTCCGGTAGATGTCCTCCGGGTCGCCGGACAGCGCGCACCAGCGGAACGGGCCGATGCCCCGGCAGAACAGCGGGCGGACGTAGGCCGGCACGAAACCGGGGAAATCGAAGGCGTGGGTCACGCCCTCGTCCTTGGCGACCTGGCGGATGTTGTTGCCGTAATCGAAGGTCGGGACGCCCATGTCGCGGAAGGCGAGCATTGCATTGACATGCACCGCCATGGATAATCTTGCAGCAGTCTCTACTTGGGCGGGGTCGCGCTCGCGCATATTTATCCACTTTTCGACCGTCCAGCCGATCGGCAGATAGCCGTTGACCGGATCGTGCGCCGAGGTCTGGTCGGTGACCGCGTCCGGCCTGATCCCCCGCCGAACCATCTCGGGCAGCACCTCCGCCGCATTGCCGAGAAGCCCGACGGAGGTGGGTATAACGGCCGACGCGATGATCTCCAGCGCCTCGTCGATGCTGCCGGCGCGGCGGTCGAGATACCGCGTCTCCAGCCTCTTCTCGATCCGGCTCTCCTGGCACTCGACCGCGATGCAATGCGCCCCCGCCATCACCGCCGCCAGCGGCTGGGCCCCGCCCATCCCGCCCAGCCCGGCGGTCAGGATCCAGCGGCCCTTGAGGTCGCCGCCATAATGCTGCCGCCCCATCTCGGCGAAGGTCTCGTAGGTGCCCTGGACGATGCCCTGGGTGCCTATGTAGATCCACGAGCCGGCCGTCATCTGGCCGTACATCATCAGGCCCTTGCGATCCAATTCGTGGAAATGCTCCCAGGTCGCCCATTTGGGCACCAGGTTGGAATTGGCGATGAGGACCCGCGGCGCGTCCGCGTGGGTGCGGAACACGCCGACCGGCTTGCCCGACTGGACGAGCAGGGTCTCGTCCCCCTCGAGCCGCTCCAGCGTCTCGACGATCTTGTCGAAGCTCGCCCAGTCCCGCGCCGCCCGCCCGATCCCGCCATAGACGACCAGCTCCTCCGGAGCCTCGGCCACTCCCGGATCGAGATTGTTCTGAAGCATCCGCACCGCGGCTTCGGTGGCCCAGGATTTGGCGACGAGCTCAGGCCCGGTGCGGGCGCGGATGGTGCGGCTGTTGTCGCGTCTTGAATGCATCGTCCACCCACTACCCCGTTCGCCCTGAGCCTGTCGAAGGGCTTTCCTGTTCTTTCGGCCTAGGAAAAGGAGAGGGCTTCGACAAGCTCAGCCCGAACGGGCATTCCCGTTGGCGGCTATGCATCCACCCCCGCGACGATCCGCCGCTCGGGCCCCGGAAGCCCGATCCAGTAAGCGAGCTCCGCAGGCCGGCTCACCCGCCAGATGCACAGGTCCGCCGCCTTGCCGGTCGATATCGTGCCAACCTCCTTCTCCAGCCCCAGCGCCTTCGCCGCGTGGATCGTCATTCCGGCGAGCGCCTCCTCCGGAGTCAGGCCGAACAGGGTGCAGGCCATGCTCATCATCAGCGTCGGCGACAGGACCGGCGAGGTGCCGGGATTGCAGTCGGTCGCGACCGCCATCGGCACCCCGTGGCGGCGGAGCAGGTCGACCGGCGGCAGCTTCGTCTCGCGAAGCGCGTAGAAGGCGCCGGGAAGGAGCACCGCGACCATTCCGGCGCGCGCCATCGCCCCGATCCCCGCCTCGTCGGCATGTTCGAGATGGTCGGCCGACAGCGCTCCGAACTCGGCCGCCAGCGCCGCGCCCTGCAGGTTCGACAGCTGCTCGGCGTGGAGCTTGACCCGGAGGCCATGCTCGTCCGCCGACTCGAACAGGGCGCGCACCTCATCGGGCGTGAAGCCGATCCCCTCGCAAAAGGCGTCGACCGCGCTCGCCAGCCCGGCCTCCGCGACCGCCGGAATCATCTCGTCGACGGCGAGGCGGACGAAATCGTCGCGGCTGTCCTTATGCTCGGGCGGCAAAGCGTGGAGCGCGAGCAGGGTCGGGACTACCCGGACCGACTCGCTCTCGCCGAGCGCCCGGGCCGCCTCCAGCATCTTCAATTCGCTCGGAACGTCGAGCCCGTAGCCCGACTTGATCTCGACCGTGGTGCAGCCGCCGCCCATCAGCGCGCGAAGGCGCGGCCGGGCCTGCTCGACCAGCTCGTCCAGCGAGGCGAATCGGGTCGCCTTGACCGAGGAGACGATCCCTCCGCCGGAGCGGGCGATCTCCTCGTAGCTCGCGCCGTTCAGCCTCTGCTCGAACTCCGCCGAGCGGTTGCCCCCGAAGACGAGGTGGGTATGGCAGTCGATCAGCCCAGGAGTGACCCAGGCGCCGCCGAGCGGCTCGACCGAGCGCGCCCGATAGCCGGCGAGGTCGATCCGCCGTCCGACCCGGACGATCCGGCCGTCCTGGATCCCGATCGCGCCGTCCTCGATCGCCCCGAACGGGCCGGGCGAGGCCGGGTCCATCGTCGCGACATGACAATCGGTGAGCAGTCGATCCCACATTGGGTCGCTTCTTAACCTTCGCCCGATTAAGAGCAACGGCATGAGCTGGAAATCCATCGCTGACTTGATCGGCAGCGAGGGCCAGGTCGCGATCCTTGGAGCGCCCATGGAGGCGGGTTCGGTGACTCCGGGCCGCTGCGACCTCGCCCCCGAAACCCTTCGCCGAACCCTCCGCCGCTTCAGCACCTACGACGTCGAGCGAAGCTCGGAGCTGTTCTTCGCGGTGCGCGACCTCGGCGACGTTCCGGTCCAGGGGCTGAGCCCGGCGGAAGGCTTCGCGCCGATCCGAGCCGCCGCCGCCGCGGCCGTCGCCGGCCATCGGCTGACCATTCTGATCGGCGGCAACAACGCCGTCACCCGCCCCGCCGCCCACGCTCTCGGGGTGCCGCTCGCCAAGGTCGGCCTGATCACCCTCGATGCGCATTTCGACCTTCGCGAGACCGAGGGCGGACCGATCAACGGCAATCCGATCCGCTGCCTGATCGAGGACGGCCTTCCCGGACCCAATATCTGCCAGATCGGCCTCGCCCCGTTCGCCAACACGGCCAGGATGCACTCCGACGCCCGCGCGTTCGGGATCGGCATCTACACGATGGCCGACTGCCTCGAGCGCGGAATCCACGCCGTCCTCAACCACGCCCTCGCCCGCTTCGTCCATCTCGACGCCCTGATGGTCGATTTCGATATCGACGTGATCGACCGTTCCCAATGTCCCGGAGCCCCAGGCGCCCGGCCCGGCGGGATGCCGGTCGCGATGTTCTTCGCCGCCGCCCGGCGGCTTGCGGCCGAGCCGAGGGTCAAGCTCGTCGACCTGACCGAGTTCGACCCGAGCCTCGACGTCAGCGACGTCACCGCCCTGACCGCGGGACGGTGGGTGTGCGAGGTGCTGGCGGGATTCGCGGGCAGATAAATTCCTCCCCGAGCTTGCTCGGGGAGGGGGACCAGGCGAAGCCTGGTGGAGGGGAAATGCAGTGCTGGGATATCCCCTCCACCACGACGCTTCGCGCCGCGGTCCCCCTCCCCGAGACGAGCTCGGGGAGGAATTCATTCTCTAAAGCTCCTTCAGCGCCATCGCCGTATCCGCCAGCCGCTCCGGCTCCAGGACGCGCCGCTCCACGACCAGCTTCCTGCCCTGCACGTAGTCCCGCGTCGAATTGACGCAGTCGAGGGCGATGACCCGGCCCTCGAGCAAATAGACCACCGAAAAGCTCCGCTCCTCCGGCCGGCCGCGCACCACCGTCTCGTCGTAGCCGACCGACAGGCCCACCGTCTGCAGCCTGAGGTCGTACTGGTTCGACCAGAACCAGGGGACGGCCTCGTAGGGCTGGGGTGCACCGACGACCGCCTTCGCCGCCGTAGCCGCCTGGTCGTGGGCGTTCTGGACCGATTCCAGGCGAATCCTCAGGCCGCCGGCGAATCGGTTCTCATGAGCCGCGCAGTCGCCGACGGCGTAGACGTCGGGCAGGCTGGTCCGGCAGTAGGCGTCGACGTCGACTCCGTTCGCTCCGGCGGCGCCGGCGGCGAGCAGGGGCGCGACCGCCGCCTCGACTCCGATTCCGACGATGACCCTCTGCGCCTCGACCGAGGTTCCGTCCCGGAGCCTGAGCCCGGCGACCCGGCCGCCGTCGCCGGCGATCGAGGCCACCGCGGCGCCGAGCCTGACGTCGACGCCCTGGGCGCGATGCTCGGCCTCGTAGAAGCGCGAGATTTCCGGCCCCGCCACCCGCGCCAGGACCCGGTCGAGGGCCTCGAGCAAGACGACCTCTTTGCCGAGCTTGCGGAGCACCGCCGCGGTCTCGAGGCCGATATAGCCGCCGCCGACCACCGCGACGCACTCCACGCCGTCGAGGCCGGCGCGGATCGCATCGGTGTCGGCCCTGCGCCGGACGACATGGACTCCGGCGAGGTCGCCGCCCTCGCAGCCGAGCCGGCGCGGCTCGCCCCCGGCGGCCCAGATCAAGGTGCCGTAGCCGAAGCGTTCACCGCTGTCGGCGGTCAGCACCTTTGCTTCGGGGTCGACGGCGGCAATGGATGTGCCGAGGACGAGCTCTATCCCCCGTTCTGCCCAGAAGGCTTCGGGGCGGACGAGCATCCGCTCGAACGCCTTCTCGCCGGCGAGATATTCCTTGGACAAAGGCGGCCGCTCGTAGGGCGGCTCGGGCTCGGCGCCGATCAGCGCGATCGAGCCGGCGAAGCCGAGCTGGCGAAGCTGGATCGCGGCCTGGGCGCCGGCATGGCCGGCGCCGACGATGGCGATGTCGTGGTGGGTCATGGATGCAATTGATCCTCCCTGCCGCGAAGCGGTGGGGAGGGGGACCACACGAAGTGTGGTGGAGGGGTAGCTGGCTGCGCGATCAGAGAATCTCGCGCGAACCTCCCGGGCACCCGCCTTCTACCCCTCCACCAGGCTTCGCCTGGTCCCCCTCCCCATCTGGCGATGGGGAGGATCTCAGGCCACCGGCCCGACATTGTCGTCGCTGTTGCGGTCGATGTAGAAATTATAGGGGTCGATCC
>DASQJV010000497.1:0-16746 GCA_035630855.1 Allosphingosinicella sp.
GACCATCGCCACCGGCGCGCAGAAGCCGAGGAAGGTCCCGGTGAGCTGGAGCGCGGCGGCGCTGTTGCCGTTGCGGATCAGCTCGAACTCCCGGTGCGGGGTGATCAGCACGTAGACGGCGAGGAAGGCCGCTGCGAGCAGGATCGCGGCGCCGAAATAAGCGAGGAAATGCGGCAGCGTTTCGGTGAAATAGGCGAACATCGGGCCCCCTTCCCGTGGCGTCGGACAAGCGAGCGTAACAGGCCGGAAGCGGTTGCGAAAGCTGCTCCTAATGAAGAACAAAACCTAAACAAAACGCTTCCCTAGCGGCGGGGCCTGTGGCAACACCGTCGAGGGCGGCCTCGGTCGCGGCCAGAGTTTTCAGGGCTTTACGCATTGTAAAGGCGGCATTTCCTAAGGTCGCCTGACATTTGGGGGGGAATATATGCCGTCTTACATCCGCACGCGGAGCGAATTCGCTGTCAACAGCTTCACCGCCGACAGCCAGCTGGGGTCGACGGTCGCGACCTTCGCCGACGGCGGCTTCATCGTCGCCTGGGGCACCTGGGACAAGAACCAGGACGGCAGCTGGGCGGCGATCAAGGCCCAGCTCTTCGATTCGGCCGGACGAAAGGTCGGGATCGAGTTCCAGGTCAATTATTTCGCGACGGGCGAGCAGTTCACGCCCTCGGTCGCGACTCTCGACAACGGCAATTTCGTCGTCACCTGGGCGACCAGCGGAATCGAGGGCCCAATTGCCCCGGGCGAAGGCAATGACGGGATCAACGCGAGGCTGTTCGACCGCAACGGCAACCCGATCGGCGGCGAGTTCCAGGTCAACACGTCGAGCTCGAACTCGCTCTTCACGCCGGTCGTCACGGCGCTCGAGAACGGCGGCTTCGTCATCAGCTGGGACGACTGGAACGGCAACGACATCAAGGCCCGGATCTACGATTCCTCCGGCTGGGCGGCCGGCCCTGAATTCACGCTCAACGCCAACACGGGCGCGACCCAGGATTCGGCCGACATCACAGCTCTCGCCAACGGCGGCTTCGTCGCCACCTGGCGGACGACCGACAGCTTGGCGGACGGAAGCGGCGACGCCGTCAAGGCGCAGGTGTTCAGCGCCACGGGCGCTCGGGTCGGCGCCGAGTTCCTGGTCAACAGCCAGAAGGTCGATTCGCAATATGACGCCAGCGTCACGGCGCTTGCCGGCGGCGGCTTCGTCATCACCTGGGCGACCCGGGACGCCGCCCAGGACGGCAACAGCGGCGCGATCAAGGGCCAGATCTTCACCGCCTCCGGAGCCAAGGTGGGCGGCGAGTTCCTCGTCAACACCCAGGCGGTCGACATCCAGCGCGATGCGGTGGTGACCGGGACCCCGGACGGCGGGTTCGTCGTCGTCTGGACCAATTACAGCAGCACCCAGGACGGAAGCGGCTTCGCGATCAAGGCGCAGGCGTTCGACTCGGCCGGCGCCAAGGTCGGCTCCGAGATGCTGGTCAACACGCTCTCCGCCGGGTCGCAATTCGGGCCCGACGTCGCCACGCTCGCCGACGGCCGGCTCATCGTCACCTGGACGAGCGAGACCGGCGACAACAGCGGCTATTCGGTCCGCGCCCAGATCCTGGGCACCCAGCCGGCGGCTCCGCTGCCGAACACGGCGCCGATCATCATCTCGCCCTGGGGCAGCACGGGCTCGCTGACCGTCGACGAAGGCGTCAACGCGGTGACGACGGTGGTGGCGTCCGACGACGGCGAGCCGACGGCGCTTCGCTATTCGATCACCGGCGGCGAAGATGCCGGCCTGTTCACGATCAACGCGCTGACCGGCGCGCTCGCCTTCGTCAACGCGCCCGACCATGTCGAAGGAGGCGACAATCTGTACAGCGTGACCGTGTCCGCGAGCGACGGCCAGCTCAGCGGCTCGCAGCAGATCTACGTCACGGTCCGCCACGTCAATTACGTCGATATCGTGTCGGACGGCGGCTCCTATTGGGCGGAGCTCTGGGTCGACGAAAACCAGACGGCGGTGACGACGGTCACCGCGGTCGACGACGACGGCCTGCCGCTCACCTACTCGCTCGCCGAGGGGAGCGATTCCTATCTGTTCACGATCGATCCGCAGACCGGCCAGCTGAGCTTCACGGTCGCCCCGGATTACGAAGCGCCCGCCGACATGTACGGCCAGAATGTCTATTACGTCACGGTGATCGCCACCGACGGCACTCGGAGCGACTCCCAGGATCTCGCGATCTACGTCAACGACGTCGAGGAGCCCGAGGGCTTCGCCATCGTCTCCGACGGCGGCGGGGACTATGCCGAGCTTCACGTGCCCGAAAACAGCCTGGCGGTGACCGTCGTCGCGGTCGGCGGGGCGGCGGGCCCGGTGACCTATGAAATCGTCGGCGGCTCCAACGCCGGCTGGTTCGAGATCGATGCCGGGACCGGCGCCCTCTCGTTCGCCGGGCCGCCCGATTTCGAAACCGGAATCTACGGCGGCTACGGCCCATGGTATTACGACCCGTACAACTACCCCGACCGTTACGAGGTCGTCGTCCGCGCCAGCGACGGCGTCTCCTCCGACGAGCAGGCAATCATCATCACGATCGACGACGTCGACGAGGCGCCGGTGTTCGAATCCTATTACGGGGCGGACCATGTCGACCTCGTCGTGGCCGAGAACGACCTCGATCTCGGCTATGTCTGGGCTTCCGATCAGGACCGCTACAGCTGGGTGACCTACGGGATCGAAGGCGCCGACTCCGCCTTCTTCGAGGTCGATCCCTACAGCGGCCAGCTCAGCTTCCGGCAGGCGCCGAACTACGAGGCCCCGGCCGATGCCGACGGCGACAATGTCTACGAGGTGTCGGTCGTCGCTTATTCCGGCGAGCTCAGCGCGACCCAGTCCTTCTCGATCGCGGTCGCGGACCAATGGGAGCCGGTCTCCATCCTCTCCGACGGCGGCGGCGACGCGGCGGTCGTCATGGTGCAGGAGAACGGCACCGCGGTGACGGTCGTCGAGGCCGAAGGCGACGGTCCCATATATTATGAGATCGCCGGCGGCGCCGACGCCTCCTGGTTCACCATCGATTTCGAGACGGGCGCGCTGTCCTTCCGCTCTCCGGCCGATTACGAGAGCCATTCCGGGGAGAATTCGGAGCCGCACTCTACCAGCTACGACGTCGTCGTCCGCGCCTCCAACCAAGGGTCCTTCGACGATCAGCGTCTGTCGGTGCGGGTGACGGACGTCGACGAAGCGCCGATATTCGCGTCGTTCGGCGGCTGGGCCAGCGTCGCCGTGACGATGTTCGAGACCGCTACCGCCGTCGTGACCGTCGAGGCGCGCGATCCCGAGGGCTCTCCGGTGACCTATGCGCTCTCCGGCGCCGACGCGGCCTTGTTCCAGGTCGATTCGGCCGGCGCGCTCAGCTTCCTCGAGGGACGCGATTTCGAGGCTCCGGCCGATTCGGACGGCGACAATGTCTACGACGTCACCGTCGTGGCGAGCTCGGGCGCCCTGAGCGCCGGCCAAGCCTTCGCGATCACGATTGCGGACGTGAACGAGAATGTCGCGATCACGTCGGACGGCGCCGGCGACTTCGCAAACCTGTCGATGGCCGAGAACGGCACCGCGGTGACTCAGGTGGCCGCCGCCAGCGGCCTCGCCGTCACCTATTCGATCGTCGGAGGCGCCGATGCCGCCGGCTTCACAATCGATCCGGTCACCGGAGCGCTCGCCTTCGCCTCGGCGCCCAATTTCGAATGGACCGCGGATTTCGACCACGACAACGTCTACGAGGTGACCGTCCGCGCCGACAACGGTGTGGCTTCGGACGACCAGAGCCTGTTCGTCACCCTCACCAACGTCGACGAGGACCCCGATTTCTTCGACCATGAGCCGGGCGTCATCGAGATCTGGGCGGGCGAGAACACGACCTCCGCCGGGATCCTGAACGCCTACGACGTCGACGGCGGGCCGGCGATCACCTACTCCGTCACCGGCGGCGCCGACGCCGCGCTGTTCGTCATCGACCCCAACAGCGGCGAGCTCTCGCTGGTCGGCCCCGGCGGCTTCGACTTCGAGGCTCCCGGCGATTTAGACGGCGACAATGTCTACCGGATCGAAGTCACCGCGACGGCGGGCGGATGGAGCCGCACCCGCGAGTTCAAGGTCACCCTGGTCGACGAGAACGAGCCGATCGTCATCACCTCGAACGGCGGCGGCACCAGCGCCGCCATCTCGACGGCCGAGGGCTCGACCTACGTCACCACCGTGGTCGGCCTGGATCCGGAGGGCGCGGCTCCCATCTATTCGATCGTCGGCGGCCCCGACGCGGACCGCTTCACGATCGATCCGGCGACCGGCGTCCTGAGCTTCAGGGAGACGCCCGACTTCGAGGCGCCGGCGGATATGGCGGGCGCCAATTTCTACACCGTCAGGGTCGCCGCCAGCGACGGCCTGCACTCGGCCTGGCAGTCGGTCCAGATCATTGTCCGCAACGTCAACGAAGGGCTGGCCATCACCTCCCCGGCGACGGCGTCCGTGCTCGAGAACGGCACGGCCGCCGCCACGATCGTCGCGAGCGACGTCGATGGCGATCCGGTCAGCTATGCGATCGCGGGGGGCGCCGACGCCGCCCTGTTCACGATCGACGCGAGCACCGGGGCGCTGACCTTCCGCAACGCGCCGAACTACGAAGCACCGGCCGATTCCGGCGGCGACAATGTCTACGACGTGATCGTCTCGGCGACGGACGGCAGCTTCACCGACAGCAAGGCCGTCGCAATCACCGTCGGCAACGTCAACGAGGCCGTCCTCATCACCTCCGGCGGCGGCGGTGCCGCCGCCGCGGTCGCGGTGGCGGAGAACGGCACGGCGGTGACGGTGGTGGCCGCCACCGACTCGGACGGCGGCCCTGTCACCTACGCGATCGCGGGCGGCGCCGACGCCGCCCGGTTCACGATCGACGCGGCGACCGGAGCCCTCGCCTTCGTCGCCGCGCCGAATTTCGAGGCGCCCGCGGATTGGGGCGCGAACAACGTCTACGACGTCGTCGTCTCGGCGTCCGACGGAAGCTTCACCGACACCCAGGCGCTGGCCGTGACCGTCGGCAACGTCAACGAGGCGCTCGCCATCACTTCCAACGGCGGCGGCGCGACGGCCTCGGTCTCAGTGGCGGAGAATGGCGCCGGAGTGACCGTCGTCGCCGCTTCCGACCTCGACGGCACCGCGGCCACCTACTCGATCGTCGGCGGCGCCGACGCCGCGCGCTTCACGATCAACCCCCAGACCGGCGCCCTCCAGTTCGTCGCCGCGCCCGATTACGAGCTCCCGGCCGATTCCGACCAGGACAATGTCTATTCGGTCGTCGTCCGGGCCAGCGACGGCTCCTTCCACGACGACCAGGCGCTCAGCGTCTCCGTCGGCAACGTCCGCGACGGCAATATCGTGACCGGCACCTCCGGGGGCGATTCGATCTCGGCGACCAGCGCCAGCGCGGCTCTGCGCACCTCCAATGAAGAGGACACGGTGTACGGCCGCGACGGCCACGACAACATCCAGGGCATGGCCGGCGACGACGATCTGTACGGCGAGGCCGGCAACGACGTCCTCATCGGCGGCGCCGGAGCGGACCGGCTGAGCGGCGGCCTGGGGAAGGACACGTTCACCTACAATCTGGTGTCCGACTCCACCGCCGCGTCGCGCGACCAGATACTGGACTTCAGCCGGAGCCAGAACGACAAGATCTCGCTCAGCGCGATCGACGCCAACGTCAACCTCGGCAACAACCAGGCCTTCACCTTCATCGGGACGGCGGCCTTCTCCAACGTCGCCGGGCAATTGCGCTACGAGACGTCGGACGGGATGACGATCATCTCCGGGGACGTGAACGGCGACGGGGTGGCGGACCTGCAGATCCTCGTCTCGGGATCGCTGGCCATGGGGGCGTCGGACTTCGTCCTCTAGCGGCGGAGAGGGGCTCTCACTTCCCCGACCGTCGGCGGTTGAAGCGCCGGAGGGATTCGAGCAGGCTCGGCTCGTCGGCCGTGATCACGTCGGCGACGCGCCAGCCGGCGGCGGTGCGGACGAGCTGCAGGCGCAGCTCGCGCCGGTCCGGGCCGAAATCGATTCCCACCTTCACGCTCGCCCCGGTTCGGCCCGAGCTTCGGACCTCGCCGATGCGCGGCCGCAGTCCGGTCGGGTCCTGGCACTGGCAGAGGGGATCGGCGTCCATATAGCCGACTTCGTCGCGCGAAAGCCGCCGGTCCTCGCGGATGGCGGCGACGAGCGGCGGCGCGAAGACCCGCCCGGGGCGCTCGAGCGGGCTGTAGTCGGGATCGCGATAACCGGAATAGAGGCGCTCGACGAAGGCGCGCGGAGTCTCGGCGGGCGGGGCGGCGGCGGCGAGGAGGAGGGCGAGGAGGGCGCTCATGACGCCCGCGCCAGGTCGAGGACCGCCGCCCATTCCGCGTCGCGCACCGGGGCGACGGACAGGCGCGACTGGCGGATCAGCTCCATCGCGGCGAGCCGGGGATCGGCCTTGATCGCCTTGAGGGCGACCGGCCCGAGCGCGCGAATGGGCTCGACCGCGACCGACACCCATTCCTTGTCCTTCGGATCGGGCCGCGCCTCCCGGACGATCCGCATGATCCCGACCACCGCGCGCTCCTCGCCGCTATGATAGAAGAAAGCCTCGTCGCCCGCCCTCATCGCCTTCAAGTGGAGCCGGGCCGCGGCATTTCGGACCCCGTCCCATTCGGTCCCGCCGTCGTCGACCAGATCGTCCCAGCCGTAGCTTCCGGGCTCGGATTTCATCAGCCAGTGACCCATCGCGCGCTCCTCCGACGCCAGCGTAGATTTTTAGGGCGCGGCGCGCCACAAGGAGCCGCATGCGACGACTTATTCTCCTGCTGTGCCTGGGCGTGGCGGCCTGCGGCGAGCCCGCCACGGTCGCCGATCGGGCGGCGCAGGACAATGAGGCCCCGGCCGACGAGGCCGTTGTGAAGCCCGGATCGCGACCGGTTCGGATCGGTGAGCTGGGAGCGAACTTCCAGGCCTGCGGAGCGGCCGGAACGACCCGCAACCTCAAGCCCGGGGAGGCGCTGCCGGTCAGCTCCGCGCCCTTCGACAATGCCGGCGAGACCGGGCGGGTCGCCTCGCGCGCGCGATTCTTCATCTGCACGCGCAGCCTCGACCAGAAATGGTTCGGGATCGTCTTCGACGAAGACGGGGCGCTCGCCGAACGTTGCGGCGTCTCGGAGCCGGTGACCCGGCGCCGGGACTATGACGGCCCGTGCGGTTCGGGCTGGGTGCAGAGCGCCTTCGTCAAGGTGATTGCCGGGGAGGCGGCGGTTCCGGCCACTCCCACCGAGGCGGCGAACGTTTCGGAGGCGGTCAATTCCGCCTCTCCAGCTATCTGAAAAAAGAGCCTTTTTTCAAAAGTTCCGGGCGACAGCGAATTTTTTCTCGGCGTGTCCCCCGAGTCACACGGTTCATCGCTTCGTCGCGGCGTGCGGCTTGCGAAGCGGCCTGGCTTCGACCATCTGCCCCTCAGCTTGATTAGCGAGAGCGGGTCCGCCGAAGCCGATTGACGGCGGGCGGGCGCTCGAGACGGGGGGCGATCGGGGTGCGGTTCTCGCATCCGGGGGATCAGCCAGCCGCATTAAAAAAGAGACTAGATGAACCGGATCGTTCGCTCCGCGGGCTTCGCCGCGGCTGCCTTTGCGCTCGTCGCCGGGGCCAGCTACTCCGACCCCGCCGCCGCCGGCGAGACCCTGGCTCCGGCCGTGGTCAGGACCCAGCCGGCCCAGCCTTCGATCATGACCGATCCGAACCTGTTCTCCAAGATGTGGACCAGCGTCACGTCGCTGGTGACCCCGAAGGCCGAGGACCCGCTGCCGGCGCCCGCACCCATCGCGACCCGGCTCGCCGACCTCGTCGTCGCTTATGCCGGCACCCAGACCGGCGACCGCGAGATGGAGTGCCTCGCCAACGCCGTCTATTTCGAGGCCCGGAGCGAGCCGATCGAGGGCCAGCTCGCCGTCGCCGAAGTCGTCATGAACCGCGCCGCTTCCGGCCGCTACCCGACCGACCTGTGCGCCGTCATCACCCAGAAGGCGCAATTCTCCTTCATCCGGCGCGGCCGCTTCCCGCGCGCCGACCGCGGCTCCGAGGCCTGGAAGAAGGCCGTCGCCGTCGCCAGCATCGCCCGCCAGAAGCTGGCCGCCAACCTGCCCTCGAACGTGCTCTGGTACCACGCCACCTACGTCTCGCCGAAATGGGGCAAGCGCCTCACCAAGCAGACCCAGATCGGGCTTCATATTTTCTATTCGTAAGGGAAAATTCCTCCCCCAGCTTGCTGGGGGAGGGGGACCGTGGCGCGAAGCGGCATGGTGGAGGGGCAATGCCGACCCCGGATTTCCCCTCCACCGCGCTTCGCGCGGTCCCCCTCCCCGAGGCAAGCTCGGGGAGGAATTATTTTGCCAATGTCCTCAGAGTCACCGAGTAGCGCAGGGTCTCGAGCTGGGGGATGCTGTGCTCCCATTCGTGCCGCGCCTCGCCCCGGAGGAGATAGGCGGAGCGCGGCTCGGCGGTGAGGGTGAAGCGCTGCCAGCCGGTCCCGGACCGGCGGCGGAAGCGCAGCGGCGCCGGGGCCAGCAGCGAGATCCCGACGACGTCGCCGAACACCGGCCGGTCGCGGTGCCAGCCGATTCCGGCGCCCGGGGCATATTCGATCACCAGCGCATGGACGAAGTCCCCGGGCTCGCGGCCGGCCAATGCGGCGGCGCGCTCGCGAAGCGGCTGAAGCCAGGACGGGATCGGCTCGGCCTCGCGCAGGCCGCTGCCGTCGAAGGCGTAATGGAGGCCGAACGAGACGGTACGGCGCTTGCCGGTGAAGCCGTGGAACTCGAACGGCTTGAAGGGAAGCGCGGCGATGGAGCCGGCGAGGGCGCGCTCCTCCTCGGCGCCGACGAAGCCGGGCTCGTAGACCAGGCCCGCCGGCGCCGGGGGCGGCGGATCTGCGAACAGATTCAGCTTCGGCCGGGGCATAAGCGAACGTCCTCAACGGGTTCGGCTAGCGATTCGGTAATCATTTCTGTGCGATGGGACCCTGACACGCCGATCCTGGGGGCCGAAATGCACGAACTCCGCTCAACGATCCTTTCCGGAGAGCTCAAGGGACCCACTCTCGTCACCAAGGCGAAGGTGAAGGAAGGCGCGCCCGGCGGCCTCGCCAAGATCGCGATCAAGCGCCAGGAGGCCCGGGTCACCGACCAGCGTCTCGAGGACCGCCTGCGCGGAATTGTCGAGCGCACGACGATGGTCTTTCGCCGCCGACGGCAGGATGTCGAGGTCGTCAACGTCTCGTCGCGCGGAGCGATGATCCGCTCCGAGATCGAGCCTCGCATCGGCGAGAAGCTCGATATGCTGTTCGACGGGAAGAACCGCACCAAGTGCATCGTCCGCTGGCTTCGCGAGGGCCGGATCGGCCTCGAGTTCGTCGACGAGACGATCTTCTGGACCTCGGACCGCGGCAACGGCCCGGTCTTCCAGCCGGCCCCGCCCGAGCCGGCCGCCATCCACGCCGTCGCCGAGCGCGAGCCGCGCCAGAAGCTGCTTCGCGCCGGCACCCTCTACTGGAGCGGGATCTCGATTCCGGTCCGGCTTCGCAACATTTCGGGCGGCGGAGCCCGGGTCGAGAGCGGGCGCGAGCTCTGCCCCGGCGCGGAGGTCGAGCTCGACCTCGGCGAGGCCGGATTCCAGATCGCCGAGGTGCGCTGGTCGAAGGACGGCCAGGTCGGCCTCAGGTTCGCCGAGACGTTCGACATCGAATCGCTGGCGCCGTCGCATCAGGCCGAGCGTCCCCCCGAGGTGCTCAAGCCCGCCTATCTCGAGACCGAGCTCCAGCCCGATTCGCCCTGGGCCGCCCGCTTCGAGCGCCTTTCGCTGACCGATCTGAAACCGGTGGGGGGTAAATAAATCTGTCCTCCCTGTCGCCGGAGGCGATGGGGAGGGGGACCATGCGGAGCATGGTGGAGGGGTAGCTGCCGCGGCGATCGTGGTTCTCTCGCGCGTCCCTCCGATCCCGGTGCGGATACCCCTCCACCACGTTCCACGTGGTCCCCCTCCCCATGCTCCGCATGGGGAGGAAAAATCACGCCATGCTCGTCATCCAGAAGATCCCGAAGCCGATGAACAGGAATCCGAACAGGGCCATGATCAGGTAGATGGGGCCGGGCTTCGTCGTCTCGAGGACGCATTCGTCGGGTTTCTCGGGGTTGTAGCGGACCATGGGAGTCGCCCCGGCCGGATAGGGGGCGCAGGCCGCTTCCGCCTTCGGGCGGCTGGCGAAGCGGTAATTGCCGAAGCGCAGGCGGCGGCTGGTCAGCTCGCGGCCGCCGGCCGAATAAGCGTAGGTGACGACGGGATTGTACCAGGTGCTGCTGTTGCCGTCGCGGTCGTTCGATTCCTCCTCGACCACCTCGCTCGAGATCACTCGTCCCGGCGCCGTCGGCCAGGTTTCGGCCGCTTTGGCTTTGCCGACCGCCCGGAAATGGGCCCAGCCGAAGCCGGCGACCCACAGGATGCCGAGCAGGAGCATTCCAATACCCACATATTCCATCAAGATTTCTCCCTCGTGTCGCCGCCATTGAGCATCGCCGCCCGGCGCGAGTAAAGCCCCCGGGATAAGGGAGACGGCGATGCTGAAGCTCGTTCTGGGACTGGTGGCCCTGCTTTGGGCCGGGGCGGCCGCGGCGCAGCCGGATTATTCGGCCCGGCTGAAGGAAGGCGACGCCGTGCTGGACGATTTCCGCTTCGCCAGCGGCGAGCGGATGGCGCGGCTTCGCATCCATTATGCGACTCTCGGTACTCCGAGGCGCGATTCCAAAGGCGCCGTCGTCAACGCGGTGATGGTCCTTCACGGCACCGGCGGCTCGGGCCGGCAATTCCTCCAGCCGCAATTCGCGAACGAGCTGTTCGGGCCCGGCCAGCCGCTCGACCTTGCCCGCTATTACGTCATCCTCCCCGACGGCATCGGGCACGGCAAATCGTCGAAGCCGAGCGACGGCGAGCGGATGCGCTTCCCGAAATATGATTATTCCGACATGGTCGAGGCGCAGCGGCGGATGCTGGTCGAAGGGCTCGGAGTGTCCAGCCTGAGGCTGATCCTGGGCACGTCGATGGGCTGCATGCACATCTTCGTCTGGGCCGAGACGAATCCGGATTTCGCCCGGGCGGCGATGCCGATGGCCTGCCTTCCGACCGAGATCGCGGGCCACAACCGGATGTGGCGCAAGCTCGCGATCGAGGGGATCAGGAGCGATCCCGCCTGGGCGGGCGGCGACTATGGCGCCCAGCCCGTCCAGGGCCTTCGTACCGCGGTCAGCGCCCTTCAGATCGCCGGCTTCGCTCCGCTCTATCTGCAAAAGGCCTATCCGACCCGCGAGGCCGCCGACGCCTACATCATCGACCGGGTGGCGAAGGACCTTCCGACCCGCGACGCCAACGACCTCATCTACCAGCTCGAAGCGTCGCGGACCTACGATCCGTGGCCCCACCTAGAGCGCATCCGGACGCCAATGACCTGGGTCAACTCCGCCGACGACTTCATCAACCCCGCCGATTACGGGATCGCCGAGGACGCCGCCCGCCGCCTCAAGACCGGCCGCTACATCCTGATCCGGGCGACGAGCGACACGCGCGGTCACGGCACTCATACCTGGGCGAAATTCTGGCGCCAGGAGCTGATCGACCTGCTGGCCCGGACGGAGTGATACGTCTCCCCAGCGAATGGCTGGGGCCCCAGGAGGGAAAGGCTCCGTGTTCTTCACCCCCTGGAGCCCAGCCTTCGCTGGCGCGACGGGCTCGCCATAGTCCTCGAAATTCGAGTTTCGCTCCGGAACGGACGAATTCCCGCCTGCGGCCGGACCTCGAATCCTTTATCGTTTCGCCTGCGAGCCGACGAGGGAGGCATGCATGGGCAACTCGGACACCGCCTACAACCAGCTGGCGTTCAAGGCCTCGCACAACAGCTATCAGCGCGACGAGAACCTCCATCAGCAACTGCAGTGGGACTCCGCCGAGCCCTATCAGGGCGGC
The DNA here is from genome assembly GCA_035630855.1 of Allosphingosinicella sp. Classification (GTDB taxonomy): domain Bacteria; phylum Pseudomonadota; class Alphaproteobacteria; order Sphingomonadales; family Sphingomonadaceae; genus Allosphingosinicella. The sequence goes on from DASQJV010000497.1 coordinate 12,086, forward strand.
TGCCGGGGCCTCGAGATCGACATCACCCGGCATTCGGACTCGTCCGGGGGGACGAGCCTTGGCTTCTTCCAGGTCTCGCACGACCAGGGCGGCTCGGGCCCGCCGCTCGCCAATTATCTCGGCTACCTCCTGTCCTGGCACCTCGCCGACAGCGGCCACGATCCGATCTTCGTCGATCTCGACATCAAGAGCGAAGCGGGCGACGAGACGACCTTCCCGGACGAGATCGACAATTACCTGCGCGAATGGTTCAGCGCCCCGCTCCTCTACACGCCCGGAAGCCTGGTCGGGAAATCCGGGCTGGACCTGGTCGCCTACGTCCAGAAAAACGGCTGGCCGACCCTCGCCGACCTGGCGGGCCGGTTCATCTTCTGCCTGAGCGGCTACGACAAGTGGAAGAGCAACTACGCCACCGCCTCTCCGACCGACCGCCTCTGCTTCGCCGACTTCGACGTGAAGGACACGGCCCAATCGAGCCCGGTGAGCAGCGGCTGGCGGGCAATCGCCAACGTCCACCTCTGGTCCGACGATTATGACGATTGGAAGAAACTGATCCCCAAGCTGCGCGCCGACGCCTTCCTGGTGCGCGGCTACGTGCTCAACGGCGAGGAATTGTGGAACAGGGCGCTGGCCGCCGGGATCAACGTTCTCGCCACCGACAAGGTCAAGAATCACGATTGGGCGAAGGTGGGGAACGAGCCTTTCGTGCTGTCGCCGGTCTAGACGTCACCCCAGCCTTCGCCGGGGCGACGTGACGCCTTAGCTTAGCCGCGTTCCCGCGCTAAAGGCTGGGGCATGCAGGAGACGCTCCTTACCCTCGTCGCGGCCGAGCTGGCCGAGCCGGTCGATCCTCGGGTGAGCGCGATGGCGGCGGCGGTGGCGGCGCTTTATCCCCGAGCGGCCCGCGCCGTGCTGTTCTACGGCTCATGCCTGAGGCAGCGCGAGCTCGACGGGCTGATGCTCGATTTCTACCTGATCGTGTCGGATTACCGCTCCGCTTACGGGCGGAGCTGGCGGGCGCCGGCGAACCGGCTGATCCCGCCCAACGTCTTCCCGTTCGAGCATGACGGCCTGATCGCCAAATATGCGGTTCTGAGCGAGGCCGACTTCACCCGGCTGAACGGGCCGGAAACCCTGTCGGTGTCGGTCTGGGCGCGCTTCGCCCAGCCGTCGCGGCTGGTGTGGAGCGCCGATGCGGCCGCCGCCGCCCGGGCGGTCGAGGCGGTGGCCCGGGCGGCGCCGACCCTGCTCGGCGAGGCCCGGCCGCTGTGGGAGGGGGGCGATCCGCTCGACCTGTGGCGATGCGCCTTCACGCTCACTTACTCGGCCGAGCTCAGGGCCGAGCGGCAGGGCCGGCCGGCCTCGGTGGTCGAGGCCGAGCCTGAGCGCTACCGCCGCTTCACCGGACCCGCGCTCGCCGCGGCCGGGCTCGATCTCGCCGCGCCGGTGGCCGAAGCCGAGCGCAGGCGGTCACGGCGGCGCTGGGCGGCGAGGCGGCGGGCGGGCAAGGCGCTGACCGTGCTCCGGCTGGTCAAGGCGAGCGGCACCTATGCCGGCGGGATCGATTACCTCGCCTGGAAGATCAACCGCCATGCCGGGACGAAGATCGAGATCAAGCCCTGGCAGCGGCGCTGGCCGCTCGTCGCCGCTATCGGCCTGCTGCCGCGGCTGCTGAGGCGGGGGGCCATTCGCTAGGCCGGCGCGCGAGGGCTCCGGCGACGGCGGCGGCGAGCGAAGCGACGGTGAACGGCTTGCGCAGGATGTCGTGGCCGCTCAGCTCCTCGCTTCCGGCTTCGCCGACATAGCCGGTGACGTAGAGGATGGCGGTGGAGGGCCAGCGGGCGGTGGCCTCGCGGACCAGCTCAGGGCCGGTCATCTCGGGCATCATGATGTCGGTGATGACGAGCTCGATCCCTCCGGCCTCGCGCTCCAGTATCTCCAGCGCCTCGCGGCCGCCGGCGCAGGCGATCGGCCGGTAGCCCAGCTCCTCGAGCGCGCCCACCGTCGAGCGGCTGACCCTCGGATCGTCCTCGACGACGAGGATCGAGGTTCCGGAATCGCCCGGCGCGGCCTCGTCCAGGCCGGGGACGGCCGCCGCCGCGGCTTCGACCTGCTCGGTCGAGCGCGGCAGATAGAGCGAGACCGTCGAGCCCGCCCCGACGGTCGAGTCGATGACGACGTCGCCTCCCGATTCGCGGGCGAAGCCGAAGATCTGGCTGAGGCCGAGGCCGGTGCCCTTGCCGACCGGCTTGGTCGTGAAGAAAGGCTCGAACACCCTTTCCAGCACTTCGGGCGCCATTCCCGAGCCGGTGTCGGAGACGCTGATCCGGACGAACTCGCCGGCGCCCAATTCGCCCACTTCGCCGGCCGCGAGAACGACATTCTCGATGCTGATCGCAAGCTGGCCCTCGCCTTCCATCGCGTCGCGGGCGTTGACGGCGAGGTTGAGGATGGCATTCTCGAGCTGGTTGGTGTCGACGCTGACGTTCCAGGTTTCCTCGGGGAATCGGGTCCGGACGGTGATCCGCTCGCCGATCGAGCGGTCGACCAGGTCGAGCATGCCCTCGACCAGCCCGGCCGGAGCGACGGCGACCGGAAGCAAGGGCTCGGCGCGGGCGAAAGCGAGCAGCCGGCGGGTCAGGGCGGCGGCCCGGGTGGCGCCCTCCATCGCATTGTCGAGGTGGAACTCGACCTCGCGGCGACGGCCGGTGAGCTTGCGCCGGGCGAGGTCGAGGCCGCCGACGACGACGGCCAGCATGTTGTTGAAGTCATGGGCGATGCCGCCGGTCAGCTGGCCCACCGCCTCCATCTTCTGGACCTGGCGGAGCTGCGCCTCGGCCGCCTCGCGCTCGGCCGATTCCTCCTTGAGCTGCTCATAGGCCTGGCTCAATTCGCGGGTGCGCTCGCGAACCGCTTCCTCGAGCTGGCTGGCGCGGCTCGCCTCGCTGTCGGCCTCGCGAAGCGCCGCCAGCCGCCCGCTGATCGCCCGGAAGGCCAGCCAGCCGAGCACGATCGCCCCGATCCCGATCGCCACCGCGAGCCAGCCGAGCCATTCGGTGAGCTGGTCCGAGCGCGTTCCGGAGACCCGGGTGGCGGCCATGCGCTGGCGCAGGTCCTCGCGCTCGGCTGCGGCGATCCGGGCGAGGGTCTTGCGAAGCTCCTGCCCGGTGTCGGTCAGGGCCGCTCCGTAGAAGAGCGACAGCCCGCCGCTGCCGCGCTTGGCCTGGGCGGCGACCGCGGCCGGCGCCAGCTCGCGCCCGCGGGTTGCGAACAGGCTCTCGAGCGTCTCGACCCGGGCGAGCTGCTCCCGGTTTCCGCGGACCTGCCGCCTCAGCTCGTCGATCAGCTGCTGGGCCTGGCGCCATTCGGCGCCGTAGACGCTGCCGCTGGTCTTCTCATTCTCGTCGAGGACGTAGCGGCCGAGCGCCGCCTCGGCCCGGGCGATGGTCGCGTCCACCGTCCGGGTCAGAAGCATGACGTCATAGCTGTGGCGCTCCGAGGCGAGCGCCCGGTCGCGGGCCTCGTTGGACGAGGTCACCATCAGCATCAGGACGACGAGCAGCAAAGCGGCGAGCACGGCCCCCGCGCTCGCCAGCACCCCGCGCCATGCCCCGGAGGTCCTTCCCTCGGACATGGCGTACATGTCCTCGCCCGCCATGGCGGCAGACTAGACCGGGCGGGGAGGGGATTGGAAGAAGGTTCCATCGGGCGGGGCTCGATTCGCCGCGCTCAGGGGGGCGGTGGTCGCTCTATATAGTCCTCCCCGCGGTTTCGCGGGGAGGGGGACCGTGCGAAGCACGGTGGAGGGGTACTTCGGCCGCATTCCCCTCCACCAGGCTTCGCCTGGTCCCCCTCCCCCGGAAATCCGGGGGAGGACTTTAGGATAGAATCCCAGTCGCCTTCCCCGCGCTCTCGAACATGCCCAAGATCCGGGTGACCTGCTCCTCACTATGGTCGGCGCAGAGCGAGCAGCGCAGGAGGTACATGCCCGCGGGCGTGGCGGGCGGGCGGGCCATGTTGACGTAGACGCCCGCTTCCAGGAGCGCCTGCCACATGCGCACCGTCGTGTCCTGGTCGGGCAGGAGGATGGCGATGATCGCCGACTGGGCCTCGGGCGTCGCCAGGTCGAAGCCGAGGTCGCGAAGCCCCTGGTGGAGGCGGCGGCTGTTCTCCCAGAGGTGCTGGCGCTTGTTGCCGGCATATTTCAGCTTGCGGATCGAGGTCGCCGCGGTGGCGACGACGCTGGGCGGGAGCGAGGCGGTGAAGACGTAGGGGCGGCAGACGAGGCGGAGCACGCCGAACTTGGGATGGTTGGAGACGACGAAGCCGCCGACCGTCCCGACCGACTTGGAGAAGGTGCCGACGACGAAATCGACCTGGTCCTCGACCCCGGCCTCCTCGAACACGCCGCGGCCGTTGGCGCCGAAGAAGCCCATTCCGTGCGCTTCGTCGACCACCACCATGGCGCCGTGGCGCTTGGCGACCTCGACCATCGCCTTCAGCGGCGCGATGTCGCCGAGCATCGAATAGACGCCCTCGAGCACGACCAGCCTTCCGCCCTCGGCGGGAAGCCGTCCGAGCCTCTTGTCGAGATCCTCGACATTGTTGTGGCGGAAGCGGACGATCTGGGCGTCGCCAAGCTTGCAGCCGTCGTAGATGGA
>DASQJV010000498.1:0-4713 GCA_035630855.1 Allosphingosinicella sp.
ATAGCCGGCGCCGCCGTTGACGGTGTCGCCCGAGGCGAACCGCTCCTCGGCATAGAAGAAGATGTCGTTGCCGAGGCCTCCGGTGAGCGTGTCCTTGCCCTTGCCGCCGTAGACCACGAAGCTGGCATTGGTTTCCGCCGACCCGTTGAAGGTGAAATCCTCGCCCTCGAGCAAGGCCGCGCCGTTGATCCGGGCCTGCACCCCCGCCGCGAAGTTCGAATTGTGGGTCGTCAGCACATAATCGTAGCGGTTCGTCCCCGGCTCGCCGAACGCCGTGTTCGAGCCGGCGAGGATCGAGATGTTCTCGATCTGGGTGACGTTGACCCCGAGCGTCAGCCCGCCCGCATAATTGCCCTGAAGGACGAGCGTGTCGGTCCCGGTCCCGCCGTTGACGAGGTCGCCGGCGGAGAGCGCGGCGATGAAGAAGAGGCTGTCGTTGCCGGCCCCCGCATTGACCGTGTCGTTGCCGCCGTCGTGGAGCCTCAGCACGTCGTTGCCGGCGCCGCCGGTGATGACGTTGTTGCCGGCGTTGCCGCGGAAATCATGAGCGATGTCGGAGCCGGCGCTCAAATTCTCGATATTCGAGCCGACCAGGCTGTAGGCGGCGATCGAAGCGCGGACCTCGTCCGTCCCCGCGGCGGCCGCTTCCGTCACGACGTCGCCCGCATTGTCGACGAAATACAGGTCGTTGCCCAGGCCGCCGGCCATGTCGTCCGCCCCGGCGCCGCCGTCGAGCGAGTCGTTGCCGCCATTGCCGCGCAGGATATCGCTGCCGCCGCCGGCGGCGAGGCTGTCGTCGCCGCCGCCGCCGAACAGCGAGTCGTCGCCGGCCCCGGCCGTCACCGAGACGCGCGCGTTGGTGACCGCTCCGGCGTCGAAGCGAAGGGTTTCGCCCGAGCGCAGATCGGCTCCGGACACGATTAGCTGGCTCCCGGCGCCGAGATTGCCGTCGGCCAGCGCGATGTCGTAGCCGTTCAGGCCGCCCTGGGGCGCCGAAACCAGCTCGATCCGCTCCATCCTGAGCAGGGTCCCGGGGGCGAAGACGACCCCGCCGAACAGTCCGTCGAGGACCAGCCGGTCGGTCCCGCCGCCGCCGTCGAACTTCACTCCGGCCAGCGCGGCCGGCGAGACGTAGGTAAAGGTCTCGTCCCCGTCGCCGCCATAGCGGTGCGGCGGGACGGCATAGCCGATGCTCGAAACCCCGAGGCTGTGCGGGGAAACCCCCAGCAGCGAGAACCAGGCGACATAATTGTCGCCGCCGCCATTGCGGTCGAACTGGACGATCGTGTCGGAGCCGCTCTCGACGAGGCGGGCGAAACCGGTCTCGAACGGATTGGTCGCCGGGTCCCAGCCCTGGAGGAAGGCGCTGAAGAAATGCTCCATGTCGATCACGTCCTCGCCGGGCGTGAAATCGACGATGACGGCATCGCCGCGAGAATCGAAGCCATGGTCGGCGACGACGACGGTGTCGGCTCCGGAGCCGAGGGTCAGCCTCAGCGTCCCCAGCGTCGGGCCCAGGGTGACGGTATCGTTCCCGCTTCCCATGTCGACGGTGGAATAGGTGAGCGCATATTGGGACAGCCAGAGGGTGTCGTCGCCCTCCTCCGCCAATATCGCGACGGTGTCGCCCCAGCTGGTGATGCGCTGAAGGGTCAGGCGGTCGTTGCCGGCGCCGGCGAGGACGATGTCCGAACCGTAATCGTCCTGGACCTGATCGTCGCCCTCGCCGGTCAGCAGGAGGTCGTCGCCGGCTTCGCCGGTCAGATAGTCGTCGCCTTCCCCGCCCTTCAATATGTCGTCGCCGGTGCCGCCGTAGAGAAAGTCCCGGCCGAGCCCGCCGTCGATCTGGTCCGCGCCGGCGCGGCCATAGATCGAATCGTGGCCGTCCAGGCCGTCGATCGTGTCGCCGCCGTTGGAGCCGCTGAGATCGTCGTTGAGCTGGGTGCCGGTGAGAACCAGGCCCGGGGTGGGCGAGCCGTCGGGCGCGAAGCCGCTGAAGCTCGCCGCGGTGAAGGCGCCCGCCGAGGCGTTCTGGAAGGTGACGAGCGTTCGCCAGCTGGAGTTGGTCCCGTTGACGTCGATCTGGAGCAGGGTGTCGCCGCCGTTCTGGACGAGGCGCATGAAGCCGGCGCCGAACGGGTTGTCCGATCCGTCCCAGCTTGCGAAGGCGCCGGAGGCGAAGCCGGTGAGATCGACCGAATCGCCCGCCGACGGGGAGAAGTCGGAGACGACGATGCTTCCAATTCCGGCGAGATAGCCGGCCGAAGTGCCGTCGAGCACCAGCCGGTCGGCGCCCTGGCCCAGGGTGAGGTTGGCGAGGCCCGCCATGATCGAGACGTAGATGACGTCGTCGCCGCCGCCGGCATCGACGTTGAAGGTGCTGGAGGTCCAGGCGTAAAGGGTGAAGCCGTCGTTGCCGGCTCCGCCGGAAGCGGTCACCGTCTCGAGGGTCAGCGAGCCCCGGTTGATGTAGAAATTGTCGTTGCCGTCGCCGCCGTCGAGGATGTCGGCCCCGCGGACGCTGCTGATATAGTCGTTTCCGGCCTCGCCGTAGACGAGATCGGCGCCATAGCCGCCGTCGAGCTCGTCGTCGCCGTCGCCGCCGTGCAGCTCGTCGTTGCCGATCTGCCCGAAGAGGTCGTCATGGCCGATGCCTCCGTCGATCCTGTCGTTGCCGGCGCCGCCGCGCAGGACGTCGTTGCCGCCCTGACCGTCCATCTGGTCGGCCCCGCCCGAACCGTAAAGCGTGTCGACGTCGGCCGTGCCGACCATATTCTGGCCGGCCGGAAGGGTCCCGTTGGGCGGATAGCCGTCGAGATTGTAGGCCGTGAAGTCCGCCGCCTGCACATTCTCGAAGGTCAGCGCCGTGACCCAATTGTCGCCGCCGCCGTTCAGGTCGAACTGCAGCAAGGTGTTCGCACCGCTCTGGAGCAGCCGGGCGTGGCCGGTCGAGAAGGGGTTTAGGGCGTGGTCCCAGCCCGTGAAATAGCGCGGGATCAGCTCGATCAGCTCGACCCGGTCGCCCGCGTCCCCCGGAACGAAATCGGCTATCGCCACGCTTCCGCCCTGGCCGAGGCTCGAGCCGAAATATTCGTGAAGCTCGACGACGTCCCGGCCTTCGCCCAGGGTCATCCGGGTCGAGCCCCTGACGACGGTCAGGGTGACCCGGTCGTCGCCGCTGCCCATGGCGAGGACATGCTCGTTCGCGAAGCTGTCGAACAGCCAGACCCGGTCGTCGCCGGTGCCGCCGTCGACCTCGACATGGTCGCCGGTCTCGATATGGTCGATTCCGAAATAATCGTTGCCGCCGCCGCCAATCAGGACATCGTCGCCGGCGGTGAACGTGTTGCTGAAATGATCGTCGCCTTCGCCCCCTTCGGCGATGTCGTTGCCGTAGCCGTCGTAGAGATAGTCGATGCCGTCGCCGCCCTCGAGCCGGTCGTCGCCGTCGCCCCCCGACAAATTGTCGATCTCGCCGCCGCCGCGCAGGATGTCGTTGCCGTCGCCGCCCTCAAGCCAGTCGTTGCCGCCGAGGCCCTCGATCGTGTCGTCGCCGGTCGTGCCGGTGATGTTGTCGTTGGCCGGTGTGCCGTTCAATGTCGCCAATTGCCCACTCCCCCGCGCGGACAATCGAATGCCGACGCCGTTCATTCTCTCGAAGCCCTGATAGCTCATCCGGGACTGGAGCGCTATCGGGAAATCCCCTGGCCCGTCCACTAACCTATTGCAGTGGCGCGGGAACTTGCAGCCACGACCTGAACGGGCAGCCGCTCGTCGAAGGCGCGACCAGCGGCTGGCGGAGCCGCCGCGCCGAGCTCATCGTCGGGCGCGAGGACCGGCCGCCGGCCGGCCGGTCAGAGCAGGAAGTCCCCAGCCCCGAGCGGGGCGTTCCCCTGCAGGGTCAGGGCGATGACGAGATCGGCGGCGCCGTCGCCGTTCGTGTCCCCCTCGACGATCCAGCTTCCGCCCGACTGATAGGCGCGAAGCTGCCCCGCCGAGCCGCTGAACGCGGAGGCGCCGATCCAGGCGAAGGCCTGGTCCCCCGCCACGAGGCTGTTCGCGTCGACCCGGCCGAGATCGAGCTTGTCCGTGCCGGGCGTGAAGTCGAGGACATGGTCCATCGAGCCCGCGTTGGAATCCGCCGTCGAATCGAAGCGGAAGACGTCCGCTCCGCCGTTGCCCGCGAGCGTATCGGCGCCGAGATTGCCGTGGATGAGGTCGGCGAGCGCACCGCCCTTCAGCGTGTCGTCGGCCCGGCCGCCGAACAGGCGAAGGAAGCCGTCGGCCTCCTGGCTTGCGTCGAGGATCATGGTCTCGGTCGCCATCAGCAAGGCGCCCGACACGGTCAGGGTCTCGCCCGGCTTCACGATCGCGTTGGAGAGGGTGAGGTTGTAGTCGAACTCGGTGCCGCCGCCGCGGGCGTAGCGCTCGTCGGTCGCCGAGGTGAGGGTGAGGTTCTCGATGTTGGTGAACAGGCCGGTGTAGCCCGGAGCGTTGAAGTCGATCGTGTAGTTGCCCCTCAGGAACATGCCGTCGTAGCCGGGGCCGCCGTTGACCGTGTCGCCGGTCGCGAACCTTTCCTCGGCGAAGAAGAAGATGTCGTTGCCGAGGCCTCCGGTCAGAGTATCCTTGCCCTTGCCGCCGTAGACCACGAAGCTGGCATTGGTTTCCGCCGAGCCGTCGAAGGTGAAATCCTCGCCCTCGAGCAAAGCC
>DASQJV010000499.1:0-5374 GCA_035630855.1 Allosphingosinicella sp.
TCCATGGATCCCGGATCAAGTCCGGGATGACGAAGAAGCGTCACTCCGTCGCCGGCTGCGCCGAAGACCAGTGGATGTGGACGATCTTCCACGCCCCGGCGGGCTCGCGGCGAAGGACCATCGTCTCGATCATGATCCGATCGACGTCCTGGCCCCTGAAGCGCCCCCTGGTCCGGCTCTCGCTGGCGATCAGGGCGAGGCCGCCGCCGGCATGGCCGGTCCGGCTCAGCCGCTTCGTCGAGACCGCCTTGGAGAAAGCCGCGTCGGCGCCGGCATGGTGGAGCGCATATTCGGCCTTGGTCCGCTCGACCCGGCCGTCCTCGAAGACGATCGCGTCGTCGGCGACCAGCGCCAGCGCGCCCTCGGAGTCGCCGCGGCGCAAAGCGGCGTGGAAGGCGTCGACGACGGCGGCCGCCTCGAGCGCCGGCCTGGGCAGGGTCTCCCCGGTCGGCGGCTCGGGCGGAGCGGCGGAACCGGCAGACGCGAGCGCCAGGAGCATGACGACCGCCGCTCCGCGAAATGCAAAACCCGTCATGACCCGCCCTTTCCCCGAAGCGGCCGTTCTAGGCGCACAACTATTTGTTTTTCAATATCCTTCGCCGCGTCTGACCCCGCCGCGCCGCGACGCGGCCTCCTCGGTCCTTCTTGCTTGGTACATTTTCGGCCTTCTCAAGAAAGCAAGGTTGGACCGGGTCGCCTCCCGTTGCGAAGCCGCAGGCGCAGCGACCTTCGATTTCAACGCAACGACGCGACGAGGCAACGAGGCTTGCGCCCGTCAACGGAGTTTGCGCCCGTCCTCGGAACCTCGGGCGGTTCAGTTACGACCTATCGCCAAGGGTATGAGAAATCGCAGGGCCCCGTCGCGAAATCGGTGCGAAATCGGTGCCAGGCACCAATCTCCAAGGCATTGGATTCATTAGGGCGAGGTCGCCGGGCGGTTGCGCTGGCCCGCGAAATCGGTGCCAGGCACCAATTTATAAGGCGTTGGATTGATTAGGGCGGGGTCGCGCGGCGGTTGCGCCGGCCCTCGATGAGACCATCGACCAGCGCCGGATCGGCCAGCGTCGACGTATCGCCGAGGCTTCCGAAATCGTTCTCGGCGATCTTGCGCAGGATCCGCCGCATGATCTTGCCGCTTCGCGTCTTGGGCAGAGCCGGAGTGAAGTGGAGGATGTCGGGGGTGGCGATCGGGCTGATCTCGGTGCGCACGTGCCGGCGAAGCTCCCCTTCCAAGGCCTCGTCGGCCTCCTCGCCCTCCATCAGGGTGACGTAGCAATAGATGCCCTGGCCCTTGATGTCGTGCGGGTAGCCGACCACCGCGGCTTCGGCGACCTTGGGATGGGAGACGAGGGCGCTCTCGATCTCGGCGGTGCCGAGGCGGTGGCCGGAGATGTTGAGGACGTCGTCGACCCGGCCGGTGATCCAGTAATAGCCGTCCTCGTCGCGGCGGCAGCCGTCGCCGGTGAAATAGCGGCCTTTGTAGGTCGAGAAATAGGTCGCGACGAAGCGCTCGTGATCGCCGTAGACGGTGCGCATCTGGCCCGGCCAGGAGCGGACGAGGCAGAGGTTGCCCGACGCCGCGCCTTCCAGAACCTCGCCTTCCGGGCCGACCAGCTGCGGCTCGACCCCGAAGAAGGGACGGCCGGCGCTTCCGGGCTTCATGTCGTGGGCGCCCGGCAGGGTGGTGATCATCACCCCGCCGGTCTCGGTCTGCCACCAGGTGTCGACGACCGGGCAGCGGCTCTCGCCGACCGTCTCGTAATACCAGCGCCAAGCCTCCGGGTTGATCGGCTCGCCGACCGTGCCGAGCAGGCGGATGGACGAGCGGTCGTGCTTTCGGACCGGGCCCTCGCCTTCGCGCATCAGGGCCCGGATCGCGGTCGGCGCGGTGTAGAAGATGTCGACCCTGTGCCGTTCGACCACATCCCAGAAGCGCGAGAAATCCGGGTAGTTGGGAACGCCCTCGAACATCAGGCTGGTGGCGCCGTTGGCGAGCGGGCCGTAGACGACATAGCTGTGGCCGGTGACCCAGCCGACGTCGGCGGTGCACCAGAAGATCTCGCCGGGCCTGTAGTCGAAGACGTAGTGGAAGGTCGCCGCGGTCCACACCGCATAGCCGCCGGTGGTGTGGAGGACTCCCTTGGGCTTCCCGGTCGAGCCCGAGGTGTAGAGGATGAAGAGCGGGTCCTCGGCGTTCATCGGCTCGCAGGGGCATTGGTCCGGAACCAGCCCGGCCATGTCGTGGAGCCAATGGTCGCGCCCTTCGGTCCACTCGATGGCGTTGCCGAGGTGGCGGACGACGAGGACGGCCTCGACCTCGCCTCCCTTGGCGAGCGCGGCGTCGACATTGGCCTTGAGCGGCACCAGCCGGCCGCCGCGCAGCCCGCCGTCGGCGGTGATCACGAAGCGGCTGGCGCAATCCTCGATCCGGCCGTGCAGGGCCTCGGGCGAGAAGCCGCCGAACACCACCGAATGGACCGCGCCGATCCGGGCGCAGGCGAGCATCGCCACCGCCGCCTCGGGGATCATCGGCATGTAGAGCGTCACCCGGTCGCCCTTGCCCGCGCCCAGCGCCTTCAGGCAGTTCGCCATCCGGACGACCTCGCGGTAGAGCTCGCCGTAGGTGAGGCTCCGGCCGGTGCCGGGTTCGTCGCCCTCGAACAGGATCGCGACCCGGTCGGACCGCGCCTCGAGGTGGCGGTCCACGCAATTGTGGCAGAGGTTCAGGGTGCCGTCCTCATACCATTTGATCTCGACCGGATCGAACGACCAGTTGCCGGCGATCGTCGGCGGCTCGATCCAGTCGATCCGCCGCGCCTGCTCCGCCCAGAAGGAATCGGGATCGTCGAGCGACCGGCGGTAGAGCGTCTCATAGGCCCGGGCGTCGGCGTGGCTGGCGGCGGCAAGGGCGGCGGGGGGTGCGATGCGGCTGTCCATGCGACGCTCACTAAGCACTCGGGAGGCCGCCCGCAAAGACGCAAAATGCTCACAGCTCCCCGGCGAAGGCCGGGGCCAGCCCCCCAAGGCCTGCGCTACTGGGCCGGCCTTCGCCGGGGAGCAAAATGTTTACCCGTCCGGGTTAATGGGGCCGGATGATCGAGGGGTGGGCCTCAGCCATCGAGACGATGCCGGAGCTGTCCGCGGCCACGGCCGCGCTCGCCCGCCGCCGTCCGGGGACCCGCTCGGCGGGGGCCGCGTCGTCCGCCGCGCTGGCGTTCGACCGCTTCTGCGAGGAGGAGGCGCTGGTCCGTTCCTGGCGCCGGCTGGAGGCGGCGGCGTCGCTTCCGATGCAGAGCCACGCCTTCGCTTCGGCGCTGGCCGGCACCCTGCTCTCCTCCTGGCATATCGAGGTGTTCCACATCAGGCAGGGCGACGACGTCGCCGCGCTTCTGGCCCTGTGCCGGCAGCCGGGCTGCTTCGCCCGCTGGACGACGGTCGCCGCGCACCAGGTCTGCGAGCCCGACGACGCCCTCTACCGCAATCCGCAGGCCGCCCGGCTGCTCGCCGACGCCATCGCCGGCGACGGGCGCGCGGTGGAGCTGGACCGGGTCCCGGCGGGCTCGGACCTGATTCCGGCGCTCCGCTCGGCGATCAGGGGCAAAGGCTGGATGTGGGTGCGGCCGGCGACCCCCACGCCCACCATCAGCCTCGACCCGAGCTGGAGGGACCCGGCCTCCCGCTTCAATTCCGGGCGCCGCTCCGACTTTCGCCGGGCCGCCCGCAGAGCGAGCGAGCAGGGCGAGTGCTCGTTCGAGATATTGTCGCCGGGACCCGACGAGTTCGACGCTTTGTTCGACGAAGCGATCGGAGTCGAGGCGCGCAGCTGGAAGCGCGAGGCGGGGACCGCGATCGCCGTCGACCGCGCCAAGGAAAGCTGCTTCCGCCATTATTTCCGATCGGCCTGCGAGCGGGGCGAGCTGCGGATCGCCTTCATGCGCATCGACGGCCGGGCCGTCGCGATGCAGATGGGGCTCGAATATCTGGACCGCTACTGGCTGTTCAAGATCGGCTTCGACGAACAATATGAGCGCTGCTCGCCGGGCACCCTGCTGATGCTCCACACGATCGGCTGGGCGGCCGGCCGGGAGCTCAAGGCCTATGAGCTTCTCGGCAATGTCGAGCCCTGGATCGCCCAATTCTGGACGCGAGAGCGGCACGACTGCGTCTGGGTGCGCGCCTATCCGTTCAATGCGCGGGGGGCGGCCGCCCTCGCGGCCGACGCCTTCGCCTCGCTGCGCAAGCGGCTCAAGCGGGCCTGATGACGGGCGCCTGGGCCGCTCTCAGGAAGGCGCGCTACGCTCTTCCCCATCTGATCGAGCGCGTCGTCCCCGGCCCCGGCCCGAAAGCCGCCGCCCGGCGCTGCCGGAGGCTCAACCGCTCCGGGCTCGCCGCGACGCTGGGCTATTTCCAGGCCGGCAAGGCGCGGCCGGAGGACATCGTCGCCGCCAACCTCGCCGCGGCGGGGCTCCTCGCCGACCGACCGGGCGATGTCTATCTGTCGGTGAAGGCCCCTCCGCTCGGGTTCGATTCCGACCTGCTGCGCCGGATCGCCGGCTCCGCGGCGGCGGCCGGCCTGGCACTGACGTTCGACGCCCACGCCCCGAAGGACGCGGATCCGACCCTGGCGGCGGTCGCGGACCTGCTCGGCGATTTCCCCGGCACGGGCTTCGCTTTGCCCGCCCGCTGGCTTCGGAGCCGGGGCGATGCCGCCGCCTTCCGCGACGGCTCCGCCAGGATCCGCCTGGTCAAGGGCGAATGGGCCGATCCGGACTGGAGGGGGATGGACGTCGAGGCGAGCTACCTCGCGCTCGCCGCCCGGCTCGCCGGCCGCTCCGCCCCGGTCGCGGTCGCGACCCACGATCCGGGCCTCGCCGAGCGGGCGCTGACCCTCCTTCTCGCCGCCGGCACGCCCTGCGAGCTCGAGCAGCTGCGCGGGCTTCCGAGGCGAAGGACCATGGCCGTGGCCCGGAGTCTCGGGGTGCCGATCCGGATCTACGTCCCGTTCGGCCCCGGCTGGTGGCCCTATGCCTTGGACAAGGCGCTGGCGCGCCCGTATCTGCTGTCGTGGATGATCGGGGACCGGCTGGGGCGGCCGGCAGAAACCCCTCTCCCGCTTTTCGCGGGAGAGGAGGGGCCCGCCGCGAAGCGGTGGGAGGTGAGGGTCTGTAGCACTGACTCAGCAAGACCCTCACCTCCCAAGCCTTCGGCTTGGGCCCCTCCTCTCCCGTAAAGAACGGGAGAGGGAAAAGACGCCGGAACTGGGAGCCAGTTTCCGCGGTTTAGCCGAGATCATGACGCCTCCGAACCAGTCCGCGCCCGCGGCCGACGCGCCGACCCAGGGCAATGGCCCCGAAGCCGGCATATTCTTCGCCTC
>DASQJV010000500.1:0-3443 GCA_035630855.1 Allosphingosinicella sp.
CGGTAGAGCTCGTTGAGGGTCGGCAGCCGCCAGCCGAGATAGGCGGCGGCGCGCAGCGTCAGGCTTTCCGCCGCGCGCCAGGCGATCCCCGCCCGCCCCGTCGGCTCCCAGCCCGAGCGGTCGCGGAAGTCCGTGTCGGTCAGCACCGCTCCGGTCGCGAGCATCCGCTCGTGGAGCCGGCCGTCGGAGATGGTCCAGCGGTCGAGGCGGCCGCCGGCGGTCAGGGTCAGTGCGCCGGTAGTCCAGGCGGCCTCGGCGAAGCCGCCGAGGGTCTGGCTTCGCCCGCCGGCCACCCGGCCGCGCGTGCCCGAGCCCGCGACGAAGGCGAAAAGCTCCCTTGTCTCGCCCTCGGTCAGGCGCCAGTCGCCGCCGATCCGAAGCTCTGTCCGCTTGCCAAGCTTCGGCCGCACCTCGCCCCGGGCGCCGAGGCCGGTCGCCGGGACGCTGAACTGCTCCGAAGTCCGGGTCGCGGCCGTCCGCGCGGAATTGACGCTGGCGAAGCTGTTGTAGAAATCCCGGGTCTGGAGGTAGGCGAGTGCGGTCCATCGCCGCCCGACCAGGCGCAAAGACGCGTCGGCCCCTTTCGTCCTGATGCCAGAGAAAGCCGTCCCCCGCTCGCGCGAATCGGAGAAGACGAGACCGCTCGCCTGCAGCTCGCCGCCGCCGGGAAGCGGGGCCGCGGCGCGCACGGCGAAGCTCGCCTGTTCGTAGGGCGAAGGCCGGTCGGCCGGACCGCGCTGCTCCTCGACGACAGGGATGAATCCGTCGCCGCGCTGCCACGCGCCCGACACCGTGACGAAGCTCCGCCCCAGGGCCAGCCCGAGCCCGGCAAAGGCGTCGAGTCCGTCGCGGCTGCCGTAGGCGATCCGTCCGTGCGGGCCGAGCAATTCGGCGGGCTCGGCGCCGGCAAGCTCGATCGTTCCGGCCAGGGCCCCCGGCCCGTGGGCTCCGCTGCCGCCGCCGCGGGTCACCCGGGCCTCGCCGAGCCGCTCGGGCGAATAAGCCGGCCAGCTCACCCAGCCGCCGAACGGGTCGGTCTGCGGGACCTCGTCGAGCAGGAGCAGAACCCGGCTCGACGCATTGCCGCCGAGCGCCCGCAAGGTCGCGCCCTGGCTGGTCGGGTTGGCGGAGCGGGAGTCGGAGCGGCGGAAGAGCTGGAAGCCGGGAACGTCGCGGAGCACCTCCTCGAGCCTGCCCGAGGCGGAGCCGGCGAGGCGGTCGCGATCGATGACGATGGTGTCGAACACTTCCTCCCCCGCCGCGGTCCCGAGGCCGCGGCCGGTGACGATTATGTCGGGCGCGGCCTGGGCGGCGAGGAGGAGCGGAAGTAGAAACGGCACGAGCCCGCTCTACCCTTCCAAATCATTCCCGCGAAAGCGGGAATCCATGGGCAGGCGGAGCGGGCTCGAGCAAGTCGTCACCCCGGACTTGATCCGGGGTCCACCTTCTTCAAGTCGCTTTCGCGGAAGAAAAAGGTGGATGCCGGATCAAGTCCGGCATGACGATTCTACCTCGAAGCGTGCCTTCTGCGTCCGCCGCCGCTGCGCTCGCCCTGCGGGCGCGCCGGGCGGGCGCTGTAGCGCCTCGACGGACGGCCGCGCGAGGGACGCTCCTCGCGCTCAGGCCGCTCGACGATCTGGATCGGCGATTTGGCGCGGGCGGCCTTGATCCGGGCGGCCTCGGCGTTGAAGCCTTCGGGCAGCGGCACCGGGGTGAGGGTCTGCTTGGTCAGGCGCTCGATGCCCTTGAGGTAGGGCCGCTCGTCCTCGGCGCAATAAGCCACCGCGACCCCCGCCGCTCCGGCGCGCGCGGTCCGGCCGATCCGGTGGACATATTGCTCCGACACGTTGGGCAGGTCGAAGTTGATGACGTGGCTGACTCCGCTGACGTCGATCCCGCGCGCGGCGATGTCGGTGGCGATCAGGATCTTGACCTTGCCGTCCTTGAACTCGGCCAGCGCCCGCTCGCGCTGGGGCTGGCTCTTGTTGCCGTGGATGGCGTTGGCCGGGATGCCGGTCTGGGCGAGCTGCTTCACGATCCGGTCGGCGCCGTGCTTGGTGCGGCTGAAGATCAGCACCCGGTCCATCGAGCCCTTCGGACCGAAGCCGACTCGGAGCATCATGGTCAGAAGCGCCGGCTTCTCGGGCTGGTTGACGAAGGTGACGTACTGCTCGACCCGCTCGACCGTCGAGGAGACCGGAGTCACCGCGACCTGCTCGGGGCTGGTCAGGAAGCGATCGGCGAGATCGCGGATCGCCTTGGGCATGGTCGCGGAGAAGAACAGGCTCTGCCTCTTCTCGGGCAGGAAGCGGACGATCTTCTTCAAATCGTGGATGAAGCCGAGATCGAGCATCTGGTCGGCCTCGTCGAGGACGAGGATCTCGACCTGCCTCAAGTCCAGCCAGCGCTGCTCGACCAGGTCGAGGAGACGGCCCGGAGTGGCGACGAGCACGTCGACCCCGCGCGACAGGTCCTGCCGGTTCTTGTTGATCGAGGTTCCGCCGAAGACGGTGGCGACGCTGATATGGCTGAACCGGCCGTAGGCGCGGGCGCTCTCGGCGATCTGCGAGGCGAGCTCGCGGGTCGGCGCGAGCACCAGCATCCGGCAGGTCCCGCGCTGCGGGCGCTTGCCCGAGGCGATGAGCCGGTCGATCGACGGAAGCATGAAGGCCGCGGTCTTGCCGGTGCCGGTCTGGGCGATTCCGAGCAGGTCCTTGCCCTTGAGCAGGATCGGGATGGCCTGCTCCTGGATCGGGGTCGAGGCGGTATATTCCTTCAGGGCAAGCGCCTGGAGGACGGGCTGCGACAGCCCGAGATTTTCAAAAGACATGATAACTCACTGTATAGTGCGGCGCCCCCGCGCAGCCGGAACGGCGCGCGGAAACGCGGCGGGTTCTGGTGACCCGCGTGAAAAGGGAAACCTTGGGTAGTGACGAAACGGAGCCGGCCCATGAGGGGCGTTCACGCTGCAATGACGTTTCGCTGAGGGGCATATGGGGGAGAAAGACTAAGAAATCAACTCACCTCCCTTCGTCATTCCCGCGAAAGCGGGAATCCAGCTCGGGCTCAGCACTGGATTCCCGCTTTCGCGGGAATGACGGGGGGTGGCGATCAGCCCCCCTTTACACGCCCCAGCAGCCGGTCGATCCCCGCCACCGCCTCCGGCTCCTCGAGCGTCGGCGCGTGGCCGACGTTGGGCACCGTCGCCGCCTCCATGTCCGGATTCTCCGCCAGCATCCGCTCCACCGTCGACCGGCTCAGGAGGTCCGATATCCCGCCGTGGACGACGAGCGACGGCACTCCCTTCAGAGCCGCGAAGGCGGTCCACAGGTCGAAGCCGGTGTCGCCGCCCGGCTGGCGGAACGGCTCGGCGATCCGCATATCGTAGTCGAAGACGATCCGGCCGCTTTGGCTCAGCCGGCACAGCCTCTTGGCGTAGGCGA
>DASQJV010000501.1:0-3835 GCA_035630855.1 Allosphingosinicella sp.
CGCTGAAGGTCGCCCCCGTCGACACCGCCGACCTCGCGTACTCGCTGGTGCGCGTGCTCGACGACGACGGCCGCGCCGTCGGCCCCTGGGACCCGAAGCTCGATCCCGACACCCTGCGCCGCATCCTCCGCGACATGATGATGGTCCGGGCCTATGACGACCGCATGTACCGCGCCCAGCGGCAGGGCAAGACCAGCTTCTACATGAAGGCGACGGGAGAGGAGGCGATCGCCGTCGCCGGAGCCCATGCCCTCGACCGCGACGACATGTGCTTCCCCACCTACCGCCAGCAGGGCCTGCTCGTCGCCCGCGACTATCCGCTCGTCCAGATGATGTGCCAGGTCTATTCGAACCGCGGCGATCCGCTGAAGGGCCGCCAGCTGCCGATCATGTACGCCTCCAACGCCCACGGCTTCTTCACCATCTCGGGCAACCTCGCGACGCAATTCCCGCAGGCGGTGGGCTGGGCGATGGCCTCGGCGATCAGCGGCGACAGCCGGATCGCCGCCGGCTACATAGGCGACGGCTCGACCGCCGAGGGCGATTTCCACGCCGCCTGCACCTTCGCCGGCGTCTACCGCGCCCCGGTCATCCTCAACGTCGTCAACAACCAGTGGGCGATCTCGACCTTCTCCGGGATCGCCGGCGGCGACCTCACTACCTTCGCCGCCCGCGCCGTCGGCTACGGGATCGCCGGCCTCCGCGTGGACGGCAACGACGCGCTCGCCGTCTACGCGGCGACCCGGTGGGCCGCCGACCGCGCCCGCTCCAATCTCGGCCCGACGCTGATCGAATTCTTCACCTACCGTGTCGAAGGCCATTCGACCTCGGACGACCCCTCGGTCTACCGCCCCCAGAACGCCGCCGCGGCCTGGCCGCTCGGCGACCCGGTCGCCCGCCTCAGGCAGCATCTCGTCGCGATCGGCGAGTGGGACGACGAGCGCCACCAGGCCCAGCTCGACTCGCTCGACGCCGAGGTCCGAGCCGCCCAGAAGGAGGCGGAGAAGCTCGGCACCCTCCAGTCCGATCCCTATCTCGACATCGCCTCGATGTTCGAGGACGTGTTCGAGGAGCTCCCCTGGCATCTGAAGGAACAGCAGGCCCAGGCGATCGCGGAAGGCGAGGCGAAGCGCAAATGAGCGTCATGAACATGATCCAGGCGCTCAACTCCGCCCATCACGTGATGATGGAGCGCGATCCGGCCATGGTCGTCCTCGGCGAGGACATAGGCTATTTCGGCGGGGTCTTCCGGGTCACCGAGGGTCTCCAGAAGAAGTTCGGAACGGCGCGCGCCTTCGATTCGCCGATCAGCGAGAACGGAATCGTCGCCATCGCGGTCGGGATGGCCGCCTATGGCCTGCGCCCCGTCGCCGAGATCCAGTTCGCCGATTACATCTACCCCGGCTTCGACCAGATCGTCTCCGAATGCGCCAAGATGCGCTACCGCTCGGCCGGCGAATGGCACCTGCCGATGGTGATCCGCACGCCCTACGGCGGCGGAATCTTCGGCGGCCAGACCCACAGCCAGTCGCCCGAGGCCCTGTTCACCCATATCGCCGGGATCAAGACGGTGATCCCGTCCAACCCCTATGACGCCAAGGGCCTTCTGATCTCGGCGATCGAGGACAATGATCCGGTCGTCTTCTTCGAGCCCAAAAGGATCTACAACGGCCCGTTCGACGGCTTCTACGAGCGTCCGGTCACGCCCTGGGCCAAGCACCCGGCGGCCGAGGTCCCGGACGGCCATTATACCGTGCCGCTCGGCAAGGCGGCGATCGTCCGCGAAGGCGAGGCGATCACCATCCTCGCCTACGGCACGATGGTGCACGTGGCGCTGGCCACCGCCTCCGCCGAAGGAATCGACGCCGAGGTCATCGACCTGAGGACCCTGGTGCCGGTCGACATCGAGACGATCGAGGAGTCGGTCAGGAAGACCGGCCGCTGCCTGGTCGTCCACGAGGCGACCCGCACCTCCGGCTTCGGCGCCGAGCTCGCTGCGCTCGTCCAGGAACGCTGCTTCTACCATCTCGAGGCCCCGGTCGCCCGGGTCACCGGCTGGGACACGCCTTACCCGCACTCGATGGAATGGGCCTATTTCCCCGGTCCGGTTCGGCTCGGTCTGGCGCTCAGGAAAGCTTTGGAGGAATAAGACGACCATGGCGCGCTTCGAATTCAAGCTGCCCGACATCGGCGAAGGCATTGCCGAGGCCGAGATCGTCGCCTGGCACGTCGCGGTCGGCGACGAGGTCAAGGAGGACCAGCAGCTCGCCGACATGATGACCGACAAGGCCACGGTCGAGATGGAGAGCCCGGTCGCCGGCAAGGTCATGGAGCTGGCCGGCGAGGTCGGCGACCAGATCCCGATCGGCTCGGTGCTGGTGGTGATCGAGACCGAAGGGGAGGCGGCTCCCGAGCGCGAGGACAGCGAGCCGCTCGCCGACGGGCTGGTCGAGGCCGCCGAAGCGGCGGCTCAGGCGGTGCCCTCGAGCGAGGACCGCCGCGGCGGCGACCGGCGCGAGGGCGAGGAGCGCCGAGCCGAGCCCCGCGAGGAGCCCGACCGGAGGCAGGGGGATAGGCGGGACTCTCAAGACTCCGTTCGCCCTGAGCCTGTCGAGGGACCTTCCTCCACTTCTTCCGGGGCAAAGGAAGGAAGAGGCTTCGACAGGCTCAGCCCGAACGGAGGTGGGGGACGTCCCTCCAGCCCCGGCGACGAGCAGGGCTTCAACCCGCAGCCCGATCCGCCCCGGATCCTCGCCTCGCCCGCCGTCCGCGCCCGCGCCCGCGACCTCGGGATCGACCTCGCCCAGGTCAAGTTCGCCGGCGACCGCGTCCGCCACGCCGATCTCGACGCCTGGCTGCTCTACAACGGCGGCGGAGTCTCGCGCTCGGGCGGCACCCGCCGGGCCGACGAGACCGTCAAGGTCGTCGGCCTCCGCCGCAAGATCGCCGAGAACATGCAGGAGGCCAAGCGTCGCATCCCGCATTTCACTCTGGTCGAGGAATATGACGTCACCGCCCTCGAGCAGACCCGTGCGATGATGAACTCGGACCGTGGCGGCAATCCCAAGCTCACCCTGCTGCCATTCCTGATCACTGCCATGGCCCGCACCCTCGCCGACTATCCGCAGCTCAACACCCGCTACGACGACGACGCGAACCTCCTCCACCGCTCCGCAGCGGTCCACATGGGCATGGCGACCCAGACCCCGAACGGCCTCATGGTGCCGGTCATCCGCAACGCCGACCGCCTCTCCATCTGGGACATCGCCGGCGAGATCCTCCGCCTCTCCGAAGCCGCCCGCACCGGCAAGGCGAGCCGCGACGAATTGTCGGGCTCGACCATCACCATCTCCAGCCTCGGCCCGATGGGCGGGATCGCCTCCACCCCGGTGATCAACCGCCCCGAGGTCGCCATCCTCGCCGTCAACAAGGTCGAGGAGAAGGTCGTGCCGATCGACGGCGAGCTCGAGATCCGCAAGCGCATGAACCTGTCGCTGAGCTGCGACCACCGCGTCGTCGACGGCTGGGACGCGGCGAGCTTCATGCAGGCCATGAAAGCCCTTATCGAAAACCCGCTGCGTTTGCTTTCCTGAATTGTCATTGCGAGCGGAGCGAAGCAATCTACCCAGCCACGTGTGGATCGCCTTCGCTCCTCGCAAGGAAGGTTATTAGGCCGCCAGCCGCTCTACCTCCGCCAGCCCATTGGCGAGGCCCGCTTCCCGCTGCTCCGGCCCGACCGCGATTCCGTCAGCGTGGACGAATTCTGGTTCGATGCCGAGGAAGTTGAACATTGGTTTCAAATAGGCCTTCACATGCTCGAAGGCGTTGTCGGCCT
>DASQJV010000502.1:0-5963 GCA_035630855.1 Allosphingosinicella sp.
GAGGTTGCGGGCCCAGGCGACCAGCCAGTGACGAAGCAGCCGGGTCACAGCCGAGTCTCGCCGACGATCCGTCCGTCGAGCATCCGGATCGTCCGACCCGCCGCGGCGGCGTGGAGAGCCGAGTGGGTTACCATGATCACGGTCGTGCCCCCCGCCGCCGCGCCCTTGAGAAGGTCGATCACCGCGGCGCCGTTGGCGCTGTCCAGATTGCCGGTCGGCTCGTCGGCCAGGATGAGGTCCGGCTCGGGCGCGAGCGCCCGGGCGACGGCCGCCCGCTGCTGCTGGCCGCCCGACAGCTGCCGCGGCCGGTGCCGCGCGCGGTGTGCGAGGCCCACCTGCTCCAGCACCGAATCCACCCGTCGCCGCCGCGCCTCCACGCTCCGGTAGAGCAGGGCCACCTCGACATTCTCGGCGACGTTGAGCTCCTCGATCAGGTTGAAGCTCTGGAAGACGAAGCCGACATGGGCGCGCCGGAGCCGGGTCAGCCGCGCGTCGGAGAGCGTCGCCACCTCCTCGTCCCGAAGCCGGTACGAACCTGCGTCCGGCGCATCGAGGAAGCCCAGGATGTTGAGCAAAGTGGATTTGCCGCAGCCGGACGGACCCATGAGCGCGACGAACTCGCCGGCGGCGACCTCGAAGGAGACGGCATCGAGCGCCTGAGTCTCGACCTCGCCGCTGCGATAGGCTCGCGAAAGGGAGCTGACCTGGAGGAACGGACTCATGACCCGATACTACACCGAGTCGTGCTGTAGAAAAAACCAACGCTTTCAAGGGACTAGCTCTGGGCGAACGCAGGGCATCCGAGCGGAGCGTCCGTATCCGGACATATTGAGCGGGGGCATTTCGCCCGTTACTCTCGCCTCGTGCAGCGCCTGAACGCCATAATCGTGATCGACGACAAGCCCGAGGTGCATCAGGCGGTGGCGCTCGCGCTCGAACCTTGGGTCGACCGGGTGGAGAGCGCCGCGTCGCCGGAGGCGCTGCCGGCGCTGATGGCCGCCGCCCGCTACGATTGCGCGCTGCTCGACATGAACTTCGCGGCCGGGGAGCGGTCGGGGCGCGAAGGCATCCGCGCCCTCGACATGATCAAGGCGGCCGATCCGACGCTCGCCGTGGTGTTGATGACCGCCTACGGCGCCGTCTCGCTGGCCGTCGAAAGCCTGAAGCGCGGCGCGAACGATTTCCTGCTCAAGCCGTGGCGCAACGAAGCTCTGGTCGCCGCGGTCCGCGAGGCGGCCCGCCGCACCGGAACGGCGCGCGCGGGCACCAGCCTCGACGCGCTGGAGCGCTCGGCCATCGCCGGCGCGCTCGACCGGCACGACGGCAACATCGCCCAGGCCGCGGCGGCGCTCGGCCTCAGCCGCCCCGCGCTCTACCGGCGCATGGCCAAGCATGGGCTCTAGCCTCCACGCCCGCCTCGATATCGTCTCCGCCGCCGGTTGGCGCCTCCTCTTCGCCGCCGTCGCGATCGCCATTCTCTTCCGGGTGCTGACGGAAACCAGGCACTTCGCCAGCGCCTCCGTGCTCGCCGCGGCGGCCGCCTTGCTGCTGGTCGACGTCGTGCGGGTTGCGCTGAGGAGCCGCGAGGACGGACGTGCTTCCCCGGCCATCGAGGAACGGGCGCGGGCTCAGCAGCTCGATCGGGCGCTGGCCCTGCTCGATGGGGTCGCCGTCGCCCTCTTCGCGCTCGGCCCCGACGGCCGCATCCGCTTCGCCAACCGCGCCGCACGCGACCTCGCCGGCGAGGCGGCGCGGCTGGAGGATAAGCTGGGCGGGCCGGCGGCGGCCGAAATCCTCGCCTTGCCGGTCGGCGGCCGCCGGATCGTCGCGCTTTCCGACGGCCGCTCCATGCTGGTCTGGGTCGGTGCCGTCGCCACGCCCGACGGCGGGCCGCAACGCCTGGTCTCGATGCAGGCGGTGGTGGGGGAGCTGGACGCGGTCCAGGTCGGCGCATGGCACGCCATGACTCGCGTGCTCGCCCACGAGATGATGAACGCGCTCACGCCCGTGGCGTCGCTGGCCGAAAGCCTCGCTCGGATGGCCCGGGGCGACAGGAGGCCGGCGGTCGGCGCCGCGGCGGACACGATCGCACGGCAGAGCCGGCATCTGATCGACTTCGTCGAGCGCTACCGCGCGATCGCGGACCTGCCTGCGCCTGCGTTCGCGCTGATTGACCTGACCACCTTCCTTGCGGACATCGAGTCGCTCGTGGACGCTCAGCTGCGCGCGCGCGGCATCCCCTTCTCCGCCGCCCTGCCGGTCGCCGCCGTGCCGCTGGAGGCGGACGCCGGGCTGCTGCGCCAGGCGCTGCTGAACTTGCTGCGCAATGCCGGCGAAGCCGTCGCCGGAGCGGGCGGCGGAGCCGTGCGCTTCGTCTGCGCGGTGAATGGCGGAGAGCTCCGCTTCGAGGTGCAGGACGACGGACCCGGTATCCCGCCCGACCGGATCGAGGAGATCTTCGTCCCCTTCTACACGACCAAGGATGGCGGCGCCGGCATCGGACTCGCTCTGGCCCGCCAGATCGCCCTCGCCCATGGCGGTCGCCTCACCGCGGCGCCGAACGGCGACCGCGGCATGACCTTCGTCCTCTCCATTCCGGCGCTGCGAGGCGGTTGAGCGCCGCAATGGTCGAAGGGCTGGTGCCGGAGATGATGCGAGGCTTCAGTCGCGAAGCGCGCCGGGCGGCCAGCGGCCGGAAAGAAACAGGCGTGCCGCCTGGACCAAAGCTTCCGGCTGATCGATTCCGACCTCGTGACCGGCGTCGGGGACGCGCAGGAGCCGGCCCTTCGGGGCGGTTCGGGCCCATAAGGCGGGCAGGTCCGGCGGGACGACGGAGCGATCGCCTTCCACGACCAGCACCGGCACCCGGATGGCGGCGACGGCCGGCCGGAAATCCCAGTCCCCCAGCGACTGAAGAGTGTGGCGGGCGACGGCGGCGCGGTTTCTGACCACCGCCGCGGGATAGTGGCACCCGGTCAGGGTCCGGCGTCGGGCGGGGTCCAGCGCGTAGGGGAGCGGCGCCTCCTCGAGCAGCCTCCGGCAGAGATCCAGCACCTGCGCGTCCGACGTCGCGGCCCGCATCTGCTTCTGCAGCTCGCCGCGCCTGCGCATCAGCTCCGGTCCGGCGGCGCGCGCGATCGCGGCCTCCCGCTCTCGGTCGAACGGCACGTTCGCGATCGGCATGGGCGAAAGCAGCAGCAGCCTGCCGACATGGCGAGGATGGGCCCGGGCGTAGAGCGTTGCGAGCGCCGATCCCCATGACAGCCCGATCAGGGACATGCGCCTCAGGCCGAAGTGGCGGCGAACGGCGTCGAGATCCTCGACGTGGTGGCGCCAGGTGAGGCGGCCCGCCTCGGCGACGAGGTCCGAACGGCCGCCGCCGCGCTGATCGTAGAGGACCAGCGGATGGTGGCGGGCGAGCGCCGCGATCTCGCAGCCGCCATTGTAGATCGTCCCGCCGGGACCGCCGTGGAGGTAGATTGCGGTGGGCCTGCCGCGGCCGAGCTTGCGGTAATAGAGACGAGTCCCGTCGGGGCTGGCGACGAATCCCTCAGTGACCGGTATCCCGCGAGGGACGCAATCGTCCGGCGAGGGGGCCGGCTCAGCCGCCGCGGCGCCCGCGGCCAGCCACAGCAAGATGGCGATCAAAGTCCGCTGAATCACCCTCGGCCTCCTGTCGCGAGGCTTATATCATGGGCGTCGCCGCCCGCCAGGAGGCCGCCCGGGACGCCCGCCTCGAGCACGGGCCTGGAAGCAATTGCCGACGCTTCCTCCCTGCGGCACTTTGCGGTCATGGATTCGTCCGAACCGCAATCCGAGACGGTCAGCTTCACCGCGCCGCTCAGCGTCTGGCGGACCGGGCAATATGGCGACATCGGCTATGTGACGATCGACGGCGCGGCCGCCGAGGCGATCGCCGCCTTCGAGCTGGTGCGAAGGCTCGAGCTCGGCCGGCGGCGCGGGTTCGGCTCGGTCAAGGTCGAGGCGGCGGTGGGGGCGACCCGCTGGTCGACCTCCGTCTTCCCTCAGAAGGGCGGCGGCTGGTTCCTGCCGGTCAAGAAGGCCGTCTGCCGCGCCGAAGGCCTGGCGGCGGAGGATGACGTCGTCGTGACTCTGGAGCTGATCTGGGGACGGCGATGACCGACGACGAGGTCGCCGCCGTTCATGAGGCCGCCCATGCCGTCTTTGCCGTGTTCGGCAGATGGACCAAGCTGGCGGGCCCGGTCGTGCTCAGGGGGCCGGGACATGGCGACGTCGTCATGTCGACCGATGCCGAAGCGATAGGGCGGACCCTCGGGCGTGATCCTCGTTTCGACCGGGAGCTGCCTCGGATCCAGCTGGTCCGGGCGCTTCTCGCCGGCCCGATCGCCGAACGGATCCTCGCCGAGCGAGGCCTGGCCGATCTGAGCGACGAGGATCTCTCGGACGTTTCGCGGGGCGACTATGCGGTCGTCGCCGAGCAACTGGGCGAGCTGAAGCCGCCCAGGCCCGATTTGCTGGACAGGCTCGAGCGCGAGGTCCGGCGCCGGCTCGAGCAGCCGGCAATCTGGCTCGCGGTCGAGCGCTTCGCCGCGGTCCTGCTGGAGCGCCGCAGCCTCGGGGCCGAGGAAGCCACCGCAATTCTCGGGGAGATCGGGAAAGGGGCCGGGATCGAGCTCCCGGCGGACTCCCCGAAGCCGAATCCGTGGCGGATACTGCTAGCGGCCTTCCTCCTCCTGGGAGGCGTGGTGGGTTTGGGAATATTTCTCGGCGCCTCGGCCCGATGAAGAGATGGGGTCGGTCGTCGCCGTCTTTTGCTCACTGCCGTTCGGGCTGAGCTTGTCGAAGCCCTCCACTCCCGATCCAAGAACAAGAAAAGCCCTTCGACAGGCTCAGGGCGAACGGTCTGGTGATTCAACCTAGTCCCTCGATGCCCTGGGGGGCTATTCGAGCGATGCGCCCTTCTCGCTCTCGACGACCCAGATCAAATTGCCGTCCTTGTCGGTGAGGCAGAAAGCGGGGAGGCCGCCCCAGAGGTCGGTGCGGGGGTCGGTGAGCGAGGGAAAGATCCACTTCCAGCCCATCCGGGTCCCGGCGAAGACCTCGTGCCAAGCGGCGACGTCGGCGACGCGGATCAGGCAGACGCTCTGGTGCCGGATATTCTCGTCGGCCCTGTAGTCGACCGAGCTCGTCCGGAAGTCGATCTCGACGTCGCCGCGCCTGAGCCGCATCCAATGGCCGTCCGGGCCGGGCTCGCCGCCGACCGGCTCGAAGCCGAAATAGCGGTAGAATTTGCGGGTCCGGGCGAGATCCCGGCTTGGGAGGGTGGGGACGGCCCGGTCGGTCAAGCGGGGACCTCGCGGCGCGCCGGCGGCTGCCCGGCGATCCAGCCGGCCGCTCCGGCGAGGATTCCGGCGGCGAGGCCGAGGCCGGCGACGAGCGCGGTCGGGACCTGGGCCAAGGAGGCGTAGAGATCCACCCAGGAACCGGTCCGGCCGAGCGTCTCGAACAGCAGGCTCTGGAGGACGATCAGGCCTCCGACGATCAGATACGGCCGGCCGTGCCTGGGCGCCTTCAGATAGAGCCAGGCCGCGACGGCGACGGCGATGCCGTTGGAGAGGTGGAGTCCGTAGGCGAAACGGTGGAAGGTCTCCGGCCCGGTGACCGCGAGGGGTGGAAGCGCCGGCATCAGCCGCGACAGGATCGGGCCGAGCAGGAACAGGACCGGGGCGATCATGTAGCGGGCGTGGACCTGGACCTTCCGCCGCCAGCGGATCGCCGTGTAGAAAAGGAAGGGCAGGGCGATCGAGGACAAGGCGTCCATCGTCCCGAGCCGGGCCCCGAACAGATTGTAGAACGGATCCTCGCGGGTTCCGACCTTGACCGCCATGGTCTGGAGCACAAGCAGGCCGCCGACGAGGAAGAAGGGGAAGAGGGCGAGGCTGGCGAGCCCGACGCTTCGATGCAGCGCGTTGCGGCGGTGG
>DASQJV010000503.1:0-4395 GCA_035630855.1 Allosphingosinicella sp.
CCCTCCGGCTACCTATGCTCGCCAGCGAGCAGCGTCTCCGACCCGGGGAACGATGATCGAGAGCGGGCTTTCGCCCCGGCTGGGCGAGACCGTGCTGGTCGAGTTCCCCGAATGCAGCCGGATCCACGCCTTCGTCCGCTGGGCCCGGGACGGCCGCATCGGCCTCAATTTCGGCCACGAGATGGTATTGGGCTGAAATATTCCTCCCCCAGCTTGCTGGGGGAGGGGGACCGCGCGAAGCGCGGTGGAGGGGTAATGCTGAATCTGGAGCACCCCTCCACCACGACGCTGCGCGTCGCGGTCCCCCTCCCCGAGGCAAGCTCGGGGAGGAATGTCCAACCTACCGCCCCAGCGCCCTCAGCACCGTCGGAGTGATCCCGCTCACCATCCTTTTGATCCCCTGGAAGTTCGGATGCATCCTGTCCGGAAGCGCCAGCGACGGGTTGCCGGCCACTCCGGCGAGGAAGAAGGGGTAGAGCTCGGCGCCGTGCTTTCGGGCGAGATCGGGGAAGATCGAATTGTACTCCGCCATGTAGCGGCTTCCGAGGTTCGGCGCGGCCAGCATTCCGGCGATCAGCACCGGGATATCGCGGCGCCTCAGCTCGGCGACGATCGAGTCGAGGTCGGCCCTGGTCTGCTTCGGCGGCAGGCCCCGGAGCATGTCGTTGGCGCCGAGGGCGACGATGGCTAGGTCGGGCTTCGACCTGAGCCCGTCCAGGGTCCAGCGCATCCGGGCTCGGCCCTGCGCCGCGGTGTTGCCCGATACGCCCGCGTTGGTGACGAAGGCGCGGATGCCGTTGCGGCGGAGCATGTCCTCCAGTTGCGGGGCGAAGCCCTGGCCGGGCGGAAGGCCGTAGCCGGCGGTGAGGCTGTCGCCGAAGGCGAGGACGTGGACGTCCTTCGCCTCGGCGGGCGCGGCCGAGGCGGCCATCAGCAGGAGTGCGTAGACAAGCCGCCGAAGCGCCCCATATGGGACCAGTAACGCCATCGGATCTCATTCCCCTTCATGACCGGTTCCTACGTTATCGACGCCTCGGATGTCACGCTGGCGCTCGGCTCCGGCGCGGGCCGGGTCGAGATATTGCGCGGAGTCGGCCTGCAGGTCGCGAGCGGCGAAAGCGTTGCCTTGCTCGGCCCGTCGGGGAGCGGGAAGTCCTCGCTGATGGCGGTCCTGTCCGGGCTCGAGCGGGCGACGGGCGGTTCGATCCGGATCGCCGGGGCCGACTTCACCTCGCTCGGCGAGGACGATCTCGCCCGCGCCCGGCAGGGGCGGATCGGGATCGTCCTCCAGGCCTTCCATCTGCTTCCGACGATGACCGCGCTCGAGAATGTCGCGGTGCCGCTCGAGCTGGCCGGTCGCGAAGGAGCGTTCGAGCTGGCCCGGGCCGAGCTGGAAGCGGTCGGGCTCGGCCACCGGCTCACCCATTATCCCGCGCAATTGTCGGGCGGCGAGCAGCAAAGGGTCGCCATCGCCCGGGCGACGGCGCCGCGGCCGGCACTGCTCTTCGCCGACGAGCCGACCGGCAATCTCGACGCCGCGACCGGGACCGCGATCCTCGACCTTTTGTTCGAGCGGCGGAAAGAGACCGGGGCGACCCTGCTGGTCATCACCCACGACCCGGCGCTGGCCGCGCGCTGCGGCCGGGTGCTGGAGATGCAGGACGGGCGCATCGTCCGGGATTCGGCGGCGTGAGGGGGGCCTTTTTCTGCCTCCCTGTCGCGAAGCGATGGGGAGGGGGACTACCCGAAGGGTGGTGGAGGGGTAATTGGCGCCGGGATCAGAGGATCTCGCGGGAACCGCCCCGGCCTCGCCTTCTACCCCTCCACCATGCTTCGCATGGTCCCCCTCCCCATCTGGCGATGGGGAGGCAAGCTTGATCCCACTCCGCCTGGCCTTGCGCGACCTTCGCGGCGGGCTCGCCGGCCTTCGCCTCCTCGCCATCTGCCTGTTCCTCGGAGTCCTCGCGCTCGCCGGAGTGGGCTTGCTCTCGGCCGCCATCACTGCCTCGCTGGCGGAGCGCGGGCAGGAGATATTGGGCGGCGACGTCCAGCTCGTCGTGTCGCAGCGCGAGGCGACTGCGCAGGAGCTCGCCGCTTTTTCCCGCGAAGGCCGGGTCAGCCACATCACCCGGATGCGCGCCATGGCAGCCCGGCTCGACGGGGCGGAGAGCGTGCTGGTCGAATTGAAGGGGGTCGATGAGGCCTGGCCCCTCTACGGGACGTTGCGGGTCCGGCCGGGCGCCCGGCCGCGGGGCGGGCAGGTGGCGGTCGCGCCCGAGCTGGCCGAGCGGCTCGGCGTCCGGATCGGAGAGCGCATCCGGATCGGCGGCGCCGAGCTCGAGGTCGCCGGACTGATCGCGCAGGAGCCGGACCGGGTCGGCCAGGGCTTCACGCTCGGCTCGACCGCCCTGGTCGACCGCTCCGGCCTCGCCGCCACTGGCCTCGTCCAGCCCGGAAGCCTCTATACCAGCGCCTACCGGCTGACCCTCCCCACGGGCGCCGACCCCAAAGCGGCGGCGGAGCGGCTGAAGAAAAGCTTCGGCGCTTCCGGCTGGCAGGTCCAGGACCGGACCGACGGGGCGCCGGGAACCCGCCGCTTCATCGAGCGGCTCGGCCAGTTCCTGACCCTGGTCGGTCTCACCGCCCTGATCGTCGCCGGGATCGGGGTCGGCAACGGGGTCGCCTCCTATCTCGACTCCAAGCGCTCCGCCATCGCCACGCTGAAGCTGCTCGGAGCGACCAGCCGGACCCTGTTCCTCTCCTATCTCTTCCAGGTCGGGCTGGTCGCTGCCGCCGCCACCCTCGCCGGCCTCGCCGCCGGAGCTTTGGTGCCGGCGGCGGTCGTCGCAGTGGCGGGCGAGGCCCTGCCGGTTCCGCCGCGGCTGTCGCTCTACTGGCAGCCCCTGCTCGCCAGCGCCGGCTACGGCCTGCTCATCGCCGCCGTCTTCGCCCTTCTGCCGATCGCCCGGGCCCGAACGGTTCCGCCGGCGACCCTGTTCCGGGGCGACCTCGAGCCGTCGCGGCGCCCCGGATGGCCGGCCCTGCTCGTCGTCCTCGCCGCCGCTTCGGCGATCGCCGGGCTCGCCGTCGGGACGGCGCGCGAGCCGGCCTTCGCCGCCGGCTTCATCGGCTCGGCGCTCGCCCTGGTCCTCCTGCTCACCCTGCTGGGCTGGATGATCCGCTGGACCGCCTCGCGCCTGCCCCGCCCCCGCCACCCGGTCTTCCGGATCGCGCTCGCCAACCTCCACCGGCCCGGCGCCCAGACCGCACGGCTGGTGGTGGCGCTCGGCCTCGGCCTTACCCTGTTCACGACGCTGGCGGTGATCGAGAGCAACCTCGCCGGCCAGATAAGATCGACCATCCCCGCCAGGGCGCCGAGCTTCTTCATGCTCGACATTCCGGTCGAGGAGATCGGCCGATTCCGCACCGTCGCCCGGAGCGCCGCTCCGAAGGGCGACCTCGTCACCATTCCCTCGCTGCGCGGCTCGGTGGTCGCGGTCGGCGGCCGCCGGGTCGCCGACATGGCCGAGCTCCCGCCCGAGGCCTGGTTCCTCCGCGGCGACCGCGGCCTCACTTATTCGGCGACGCTCCCGCAGGGCAGCCGGATCGTCGCCGGCCGCTGGTGGCCCGAAGACTATTCCGGACCGCCCCTCGTCTCGCTCGACGTCGCCGCGGCTCGGGCGGTCGGGCTGAAGGTCGGCGACGGCCTCACCGTCTCGATCCTCGGCCGCGAGATCGAGGCCCGGATCGCCTCGCTGCGCGAGATCGACTGGGACACGATGGGCTTCAACTTCGTCATCGTCTTCGCGCCCGGGACCCTGGAGAGCGCCCCGCACAGCTTCATGGCGACGATCTCGATGCCGGAAGCGCAGGAGCGGCCCTTCGCCCGGGCGGTGTCGAGCGCCTTTCCGAGCGTCTCGGCGATAAGGGTCAAGGAGGTGGTCGAGACGGTGGGAAACATGCTCTCCCAGCTCGCCGTCGCGGTCCGCTCCGCCGCCTCGGTCGCGATCCTCGCCGGGATCGCCGTCCTGGTCGGAGCCCTCGCCGCGAGCCGCCGGGCGCGGACCTACGACAGCGTGGTCCTCAAGATGCTCGGAGCGACGCGCGGCCGGATCCTCGCCGCCCAGGCTGCCGAGTTCGCCGCCCTGGCGCTGGTCGTCAGCCTAGTCGCCCTCGGCCTCGGCAGCGCCGCCGGCTGGTGGGTGGTGGTGAAAATCTTCGAGCTCGACTGGGCGCCGGACTGGTGGACGGTGGCAACGACCCTGGCGCTGGGTGCGACGGTCACCCTTGTGCTGGGGCTGCTCGGCACCCTTCCGGCGCTCGCGGCGAGGCCGGCGCGGGCGTTGCGGGCATTGTGACCCGTCACCCCGGGCTTGACCCGGGGTCCACGAACAC
>DASQJV010000504.1:0-7491 GCA_035630855.1 Allosphingosinicella sp.
AGATGAGCATGAACCCGTTCGACGAGATCGCCGTCGAGGAGGCGATCCGGCTCAGGGAGAAGGGCGTCGCGACCGAGGTCGTCGCGGTGTCGATCGGGCCGGCCAAGGCGCAGGAGACCCTGAGGACCGCCCTGGCGATGGGCGCCGACCGGGCCATCCTCGTCCAGACCGACGACGAGGTCGAGCCGCTCGCGGTCGCCAAGATCCTGGCCAAGATCGCGGCGGAGGAGCAGCCCGGGATGGTGATCCTCGGCAAGCAGGCGATCGACGACGACAGCAACCAGACCGGCCAGATGCTCGCCGCTTTGCTCGGCTGGGCCCAGGGCACCTTCGCCTCGAAGGTCGAGGTGGACGGCGAGAGCGTCAGCGTCACCCGCGAGGTCGACGGCGGGCTCGAGACGCTTCGGCTGAAGCTTCCGGCGATCGTCACCACCGATCTCAGGCTCAACGAGCCGCGCTACGCCTCGCTCCCCAACATCATGAAGGCCAAGTCGAAGCCGCTCGTCCAGAAGACTCCGGCGGACTACGGGGTCGACACCGCGCCGAGGCTGACCACCCTCGGCGTCCGCGAGCCTTCGAAGCGCGAGGCGGGCATCAAGGTGCAATCGGTGGACGAGCTGATCGACCGCCTTCGGACCGTGGGAGCGATATGATGAAGACGCTCGTTCTCGTCGAGCATGAAGGCGGCCATCTCAAGGACGCCACCCTTTCCGCGGTGACCGCCGCGTCGAAGCTGGGCGAGGTGCACCTGCTCGTCGCCGGCGAAGGCGTCAGCGGGGTCGCCGAAGCGGCCGCGAAGATCGCCGGGGTCGGCAAGGTCCATGTCGCCGACGGCGCCGCCTTCGCCCATCAGCTGGCCGAGAATGTGGCGCCGCTCGCGGCCGGGCTGATGCAGGGCCACGACGCCTTCGTCGCCGCCTCGACCACCACCGGCAAGAACGTCGCTCCGCGGGTCGCCGCCTTGCTCGATGTCATGCAGATCTCCGACGTGATCGC
This sequence comes from Allosphingosinicella sp., assembly GCA_035630855.1. GTDB lineage: Bacteria > Pseudomonadota > Alphaproteobacteria > Sphingomonadales > Sphingomonadaceae > Allosphingosinicella. Next base: position 997 of record DASQJV010000504.1, read on the forward strand.
GATCGAGGGCGAGGACACGTTCCAGCGGCCCATCTACGCGGGCAACGCCATCGCCACGGTGAAGTCGGCCGACGCCAAGAAGGTTCTGACCGTGCGCGGCACCGCCTTCGAGAAAGCGGCGGCCGAGGGCGGCAGCGGGCAGATCGAAGCCGTTTCCGGCGGCGAGGATTCAGGCCTTTCCAGCTTCGTCGGCGCCGAGATCGCCGCGTCCGAGCGACCCGAGCTGACCAGCGCCAAGATCATCGTCTCCGGCGGCCGGGCGCTCGGCTCGTCCGAGCAGTTCCATGCATTTATCGATCCGCTCGCCGACAAGCTCGGAGCGGCCGTCGGCGCCAGCCGGGCCGCGGTCGACGCCGGCTACGCCCCCAACGACTATCAGGTCGGCCAGACCGGCAAGATCGTCGCTCCGGAAGTCTATATCGCGATCGGCATCTCGGGCGCGATCCAGCACCTCGCGGGGATGAAGGATTCCAAGCTGATCGTCGCCATCAACAAGGACGAGGACGCCCCGATCTTCCAGGTCGCGGACCTCGGCCTGGTCGGCGATCTGTTCAAGATCGTGCCGGAGCTGACCGAGAAGCTGTAGATGAGCTTGCGGGCGATCGACGAAGTCGTCGCCTGGCGCTGCGATTCCCGCGGTCGGCCGGTTGCGTTCGAGGGCGCGCGCGAGCGGCGCCGGATCGGCCCCCTGACGCGCTTCCTGCTGCCCGCTCTCGATTCGCACTTCGCCGCGCCCGGCGACCTGGTTCGACTCTACCGCCTGCCGATCCCCGGCGCTCCGATAGCCGGGATGGTGAACTTCACCCGGCGCGTGGCGGCGGTGGTTCCGCCCTATCGCCGGCTTGGGGCGGCCTTTCCCTTGTGGGCGGTGGCCTGTGCCGCCGATCTCGGCTGGGCGTTGGACGGCAGGGGAATCCTCGCCGGTCTGGCGGCGGCCTTCCCGATGATATTGGGCTTCCGGCTGGTCGCTCACCATGCGGCGGCGGCCACGGACGAGGCCTCGGCCTATAAGGTCCAGGTCTATTGGCACCTGGCGCGCCACATGCTCGCGCCCGATCGGCCGCGGCAGGCCGAGCCGCCGAACGGGCCGCCCGACTGGCCGGCGCGGCTCGCGGCGTCTCATGCCCGCACCCTGCCGTCGCACGAATGGCATGAGGTCGCGCGCTTGCCGCTGCCGGACGGCCGCCTGATCGCCTGCGACCCCTATGACATAGGGGAGGAGGAGCGAACGAGCGCGGTCGAGGTACCGCCGGGGACCTATCCGGTCGTGCTCGCCATCGGCCTCTTCGGCCCGGAATCCTCCGGCCTTTCCGAAGCGCGAGTGACCCACGCCTGGGTCGCCCTGAACGACCGCGCCGTCGCCCGCTGGGAGCCCGTCAGCGAAGCCGAAGGGAGCAAGCGGCTCGTCGTCGGAATCGATTCCGGGCTGGCCAGCTTCAGCGCCGCCGCCTCGGCGCCGGCGTTGCGCTCGGCCCATGACGACGGCTCCCCTTATGGATTCACCGCCGGTCTCGAGAAGGTGCTCGAGGAAAGGATGAGGCTGCCCGGCGGCGGGTCCGGCCTCTGGGGGCTGGTGGAGGCGGCCGAGGCGTCGATGGTCGTGTTCGAATCCGGTTATGGCGACGGCCTCTACGGCCTCTATCGCGGCTTCGACGAGGAGGGCGAGCTGGCCGCGGTCGCGATCGACTTCAAGGTCGCGGAGTCCATCTACTTCGCGCAATAGTCGATGGCGGGCGCGGTTCAGCTCGTGCGGGACGAAAATGCGGCCCGGTCAGTCGAAGCCGGAGAGAAAGGCGGCGACGTTCGCGCCGAGCGCGTCGACCGCATAGCCGCCCTCCATCACGACCAGGGTCGGCAGGCCCAGCCCGGCGATTCGCCGGGCGACCGGGGCATAATCGGCGGTCTCCAGCGCGAAGGAGCAGATCGGATCGCCGTTGAAGGTGTCGGCCCCGAACGAGCAGATGAGCAGGCCGGCGCCGAACCCGGCGATCGCTTCCAGCGCCCGGTCGAGCGCGGCCTCGTAGGCGCTCAGGCGGGTGCCGTGGGGAAGCGGCAGGTTGAGGGTCGCCCCCTCCCCGTCGCCGATCCCCCGTTCGTCCGAATGGCCCCAGAAGAAGGGATAGTCGGTGCGCGGGTCGGCGTGGATCGAGGCGAAGAAGACATCGGCGCGCTCGAGGAAGATGTCCTGGGTGCCGTTGCCGTGATGATAGTCGACGTCGAGGATGGCGACCCGGCCCACGCCCGCCGCCAGCGCCGCCTCGGCGGCGATCGCCGCGTTGTTCAGATAGCAATAGCCGCCCATGTAGTCGGCGCCGGCATGGTGACCGGGGGGACGGCACAAAGCGAAGGCCGAGCGGTCGCCGGCCAGCACCGCTTCCAACCCCGACAGGGCCGTCTGCGCCGCCCAATAGGCACTCTCCCAGGTCCCCTCGGCGATCGGGGTCGAAGCGTCCATGCTGTACCGGCCGAGCCTGGCGTCGATCCGGTCGAGGTCGAGCGGCCGGCGGCCGACCACCGGCCAGACGTAGCCCGAGGCGTCGCCGGGCCGCCCCGCCGCCTTCCAGTCGTCGAAGGCGGATTTGAGGAAATCGAGATAGGGACTGGGGTGGGCCCGAAGCAGGGGCTCTTCGCCCCGCTCCGCGACCGGATGGGTCGCGCCGAGCGCCGCGAGCATCGAGTCCACCCTGCCGCAATGCTCGGCGAAAGCCGTGAAGCCGCCGTTGTGAAGCTCCTGCGCCGGCGCGTGAAGCCGTTGGCGCTCGTCCCAGAAGATGCGCATCAGCGCACCAGGTCCCTCGGCAGGGTCGGTTCCGACAGGATCTTCTCCATCGCCGCCCAGCGCGCGACCGGATCCGCGCCCGCCCGCTCGACCGCCGACCGGACCATGTCGAGGCCGAGGCCGTAATTGATCACATAGGAGCGATATTGCTCGGTGAAGCGGACCGACTGCTCGGCCCGGGCCCTGGAGACGAGCTGATACTTCCGGACCAAATCGACGGCGCGGGCGCGGTCGATCCGTCCTTCCAGATACTCGCGGGCGATGGTGAAGCGGGCGCCGGCCAGGTCCTTGATCGCTTCCTGGACCGCTGCGAAAGCCGCGGCGTCCCTGGTCGGCAGGCCAGCCAACGGATAGAGGACCTCCTTCTCGAACCTGAGCTTCCGGTCGCCCGGGAAAGCGAGCTCGATTCCGTAATTGGCCGAGCCCTCGGCGATGAAGCTCTGCGGCGAATAGAGCGGGTAGACCGTATATTCGACCCATCCCCGCCCCCTGGCGAGCTTCTCCTCGAGCAGCGCATTGTAGACGTGGTGGCCGGGATAGCCTTCGTGGCAGCCGAGGTCGACGGCCCGGCTGATCCGGGTCGGAAGATCGGTGTTGACCTGGATGAGGCTGTTCGAATCGCCCTTGTACCAATTGTAGCCGGACCAGCTCTTGCCGGTGACGAACTCGAGGGTGAAGCGCTCGTTCGCCGGGAGGGCGATATGCTCCAGAGTCCGGCGGCGGCATTCGGCGATCGCGGCGTCGAAGACCGGCTTCAGGCGCTCCTTCGGGATCGTGAACCGCTCCTGGAAGGCGTCGACCCGGTCGGCGAGCGCGCCCCGGCCGGGCACCAGCCGCTCGATCCGGGCGAGGACCGGGTCGTAGGCCGGGAGCGGCTTGAGCTCGGGCCGAACCCCGAACAGGCCCTCGGCCTCCTCGGCGAAGGGGAGCCTGGCGCCCTGGATCATGGCCAGCCGGGTCGAGGCCGCCCTGAGCTGGGCGAGGAGGAAGTCGCGCCGCCGCCGCTCGATCGGGTCGAGCCGGTCGTCGCGCAGGCTTTTCAGCCGCACCGTCAGGACTCCGGCGCGCTGGGCCAGCCCCGCCGGCGTGGCGGCGACGGTCTTCGCTTCGGCCTGCCATTGGGGCGGGCCGTAATAAGCGTCGATATAGCCTTCCTCCTTCTCGCCGATGGCGAGCTGGAGCCTGACGTAGTCGCGGGCGATCGAGTCGAGGCTCTCGCCCGCCGGGCCGGCGGAGACGCAGCCGGCGAGCAGGAGGCCGGCGAACAGGAACAGCCACTTCATGCCTTGCGCTCCTCCAGCCGTTCGACGTCCCCGTCGCGCTCGATCTCGCCGTCCTGCAGCGTCTCCTCCTCCTGATGGCGGGGATGGCCGGATGCAAGCCGGAGCACGACATAGCCGCCGAGCGCGGACAGGAAGGAGCCGGCGAGGATCCCGAGCTTCGCCTCCTCGACCCGCCCCGGATCGCCCGGGAAAGCGAGGGCGCCGATGAACAGGCTCATGGTGAAGCCGATTCCGCAGAGCATCGCGACCCCCCAGATTTGGAGCCAGGTGGCGCCGCGAAGGCGGGAGGCGAGGCCGAAGCGGACGGTCAGCCAGACCGCGCCGAAAATGCCGAGCTGCTTGCCCAGGAACAGGCCGGCGGCGATTCCCAGCGGCAGCGGCGCGAACAGCTGCTCCAGGCCCACTCCCGCCAGCGGCACTCCGGCATTGGCGAACCCGAACAGCGGCACGATGAGGAAGGCGACCCACGGGCTGAGGCCATGCTCGAGCCGGTGAAGCGGCGACTCCGCCGAGTCCGGCGCTCCCGGCGTGGCGACGATCGGAACGAAGGCTGCGGCGAGCACCCCGGCGACGGTGGCGTGCACGCCCGACAGCAGCACCGCATACCAGAGCAGCCCGGCGCCGATCAGATAGGGCCAGAGCCTGCGCACGCCGCTCCTGCCCATCGCGTACATGACGAACAGGATGGCGGCCGCCGCGCCCAGCGCCGGCAGGTCGAGCCCGGCGGTATAGGCCAGCGCGATGATCGCGACGGCGCCGAGGTCGTCGGCGATGGCGACGGTGGTGAGGAACAGCTTCAACGAGGTCGGCGCCCGGCTCCCGAGCAGCGCCAGGACGCCGATGGCGAAGGCGATGTCGGTCGCCGCCGGGATCGCCCAGCCGCGGCCGAGTCCGCCGGCGCCGCTGGTGAAGCCGAGATAGGTCAGGGCCGGCACCGCCATTCCGACCGCCGCGGCGATCACCGGCAGCCGCCGCCGGTCCCAGCTCGACAGCCGCCCGTCGACGAACTCGCGCTTTATCTCCAGCCCGACGAGCAGGAAGAACAAGGCCATCAGCCCGTCGTTGATCCACAGATGGAACGTCATCGGCCCGAGCTTCGACGACAGCGTCGGGCCGATCTCAAAGTCCAGGAGGTGGCGGTAGGCTTCGGCCAGCGGCGAGTTGGCGACGACCAGGGCCAGCGCGGCCGCCGCCATCAGCACGATTCCGCCCGCAGCTTCGCTCTTGAGGAAAGCGCGCAGCGCGGAACGGGGGGCCGGAACGGCTTCGCTGACCATGGCGCGGGCTCTAGCGGCGCCGGCGCCCGCAGGGAACCGGGCTCAGCCCGTCACCCGTTGCAGGCGCAGCCCTTGCCCTTGTGGCAGGTCTTCCAGCGGGCGATGCAGCTGTTGCCGCAGGCCTTCCCCTTCGAGCAGACCTTGCAGCAGGCATAGCCCTGCGCCACCGCGGTCCCGATCAGGCACGGGCTCAGCGACGCCGGCCCAAGCGCCAGGGTCGCCGCGGCGGCGATGAGGAGGGCGCGTAGCGTCGTCAGTCGCCGAAGCCGCGATAGGTGGGGTCGAAGGTCCGGTTGAGGGCGTCGGCGAGGCGAATTCCGGCTCGCCGAAGCCGGGCTTCGACGATCGGCTTGGCGCGGTCGAGATAGGCGTTGTCGACGAGCTGGTTGCGCTGCGTGTCGCCCTCGGCGAAATCGCGCTTCCCGTCCGAATACCAGCAGGCGCCGGCCTTCTTGACGCAATAGCCCGTCGGCCGCGCCACTGTGACCTTGAAGGATTCGCCGGCCCACTGCCAGGGCTGGGAGCGCACCCAATTGCGGCGCTGCCCGTCCGTGATCGCCCCGTTGAGGACGGCCGCCGCGGCGCGGGCGCGGGCGACCCGGTCGGTGCCGGGGCCGAAGATCCGGCGTTCGACCACGCAAGTGTCCCAGACCGAATGCAGGCTCGCCTGGAAAGTGCCCGAGCAGAGGCCCGGCGCCATGATGAAGTTGCCGCCGCGATCGTCGGCGAAGGAGACGTGGAGCGGCTGATGGAGGTCGCCGAACCAGTGGCCGATGTGAAGGATCGCCGTCGACTTCTGGGCGCCGCTCGCGGAGCTGGAGCGGAGGATGGCGAGATCGCTGTCGATCGCGCCCAGGACGCACGGCAGCCCGCCGGGGCAGCCGGGACCCACCCGCCGGGTGCTGCGCAGATAATTGGCATAATGTTCGCTCGGCCGCGAGACCGGCTTGTTGTCCGGGAAGGTGCAGGTCTCGGTGAAGCTGGCGAACCGCCCGTCGAGGGCGACCAGCCGGTCCACCTCCGCCTTGGCGGCCGGAGTGAGGTTCAGATAGCCGATCTCGCAGACCGTGTAATGGCCGCCCTGGCCCCAGGCCCGCGCCGGGCTCGGCGCGAAGAAAAACAAGGATGCGATTGCCGCCGCGATGATCCAGCGCAT
>DASQJV010000505.1:0-3158 GCA_035630855.1 Allosphingosinicella sp.
GCCCGGCCGTTCCCGATCGAGCGCTACCTCGCCGGCCGCCAGATCCTGCCCAGCGACCGCTTCAACGTGATGAACGTCCCGCCGAGCGCGGAGAAGATCAGGTCGCAGAACCTCACCCCCGAGCAGCTCGCCAAGCTCGGCACCGGCCTTCCGGCGATGATGAACCTGATCATGGCGACCCCGCTCGACACGTGGAAGGCGTGGATGGCGGTGCGCCTGCTCTCGGGCAATGCCGACCTGCTCCCTAGCGATATCGACGACGCCCAGTTCGCTTTCTACGGCAAGTATCTCCAGGGCCGCGAGCGCCAGCGCGACCGCTGGCAGCGCGGAGTCTCCGAGGTCGAGGGAAGCCTCGGCGAGGCGGTCGGCAAGGTCTATGTCGAGCGCCATTTCCCGCCGTCGAGCAAGGCGGCGATGGAGGAGCTGGTCGCCAACCTCCGCCTCGCCATGACCGAGAACCTCAGGGAGCTTCCCTGGATGACCCCGGCGACCCGGACGGCGGCCAAGGCCAAGCTCGACGCGCTGAGGGTCAAGATCGGCTATCCGAGCAAGTTCGAGACCTATGACGGCCTCGCCGTCACCGCGAACGACCCGATCGCCAACCGCCTGTCCGCCGCCCGCTGGGCCTGGGCCGACCAGCTCGACGAGCTGAGGAAGCCGGTCGACCGCGAGAAGTGGCTGATGACCCCGCAGACGGTCAACGCCTATTACATGCCGACCGCCAACGACATGGCCTATCCGGCCGGCTACCTCCAGGCGCCCAACTTCAGCCCGACCGCCGACCCGGCGGTCAATTACGGGGCGATCGGAGCCACCATCGGCCACGAGATCGGCCACGGCTTCGACGACAACGGCTCGCGCTACGACGGCAGCGGAGCGCTGAGGAACTGGTGGACGCCCGAGGACGCCGCCACCTTCAAGAAATTGGGCGACCGGCTCGAGGCGCAGTATAACGCCATCTGCCCGCTCGACGAGGGCAAGAAGTGCATCAACGGCAGGCTCACCCTCGGCGAGAATCTCGGCGATCTCGGCGGGCTGTCGATGGCCTACAAGGCTTACCGGCTGTCGCTGAAGGGCAGGGAGGCGCCGGTCGTCGACGGCTTCACCGGCGACCAGCGCTTCTTCCTCTCCTACGCCCAGCATTATAGGACCCTCTATCGCGACCCGTTCCTGCGCCAGCTGATCGAGACCGACCCGCATTCGCCGGGCTTCGCCCGGGTCAATGCGGTGCTGAGGAACTTCGACCCCTTCTACAAAGCGTTCAACGTCAGGCCGGGCGACAGGATGTACCTTCCGCCGGAGGAAAGGGTGCGGGTCTGGTAAGGGAGGGCGCGGCGGCGGAGCTATCGCCGCCGCGGCCGATCCGCTAGTCGGCGAGGATGATCTTCACAACGCTCCTCCTCCTCGCCGCCGCGCCCGCCGTCGCCCCCGAGCAATTCTTCGTCGGGCGGACCGAAGGCTCGGGCACCGTCCAGATGGCCCTGTCGGGCTCGCACAAGGTGCGCGACGTCAGCCGCGGCCGGCTCGACAAGTCGGGGGCGCTGATCCTCGACCAGATGGTCTATGAGGAGGGCAAGCCGGCCCGCCGCCGCTCCTGGCGGCTCGTCCGCTCCGGGCCGAACCGGGTCAGCGGCACCATCTCCGACGCGGTCGGGCCGGTCACCGGCGACATCAACGGCAACGTCCTCCACCTCAGATACCAGGCTCGGGAGGCCAGCGCCCAGGTCGAGCAGTGGATCACCCTCCACCCCAATGGCCGGACGGCGTCGAACCGGATGGTGTTCAAGAAGTTCGGCTTCAAGGCGGCCACCCTCAACTCAACCATCCGCAAGCTCGACTGAGGCCGGCCGAGGCGGCGCCATCCGCCTTCTGCTTCCAGAACGGTCCAAAATCTTTTTGACTCAGCCCGCCACGGACCGTCCCATGGCCGCTCGACTGAGCGGAAGGAGATGAGTCATGAGGAAGATCGCCATCGCCCTGGCCCTGCTGGCCGGGATCGCGCCGGCCGCGGCCACGGCGCAGAACGGCAGCGGGGTCCGGGTTCGCATTACCTATTACGAGCATGGCCAGGTGGTCGGCGAGTTCGTCGAGCTGTGCAACGGCACCTTCTACTGGAACGGCTATCCGACCGGCGACAACAGCTACGCTGAATATGATTGCTGACGGAGCCTAGGGTACCGCTTCGACCACAAGCTCGACGATCCGGCCGACATGGGCCCTGCGCCCGCCGAGCTCGGAGACGTGGATCCGGGCGTAGGGGAGGGTGAAGACGGCGTCGCGCGCCAGGCTCGGCTTTCCGCGCACCGCCTCGGGGAGGCAGTCGGCGATACGCTCGGCGAGAGCGTCGCGGCTCAGGGATTCCGGAGCGAAATTCTGGCCGCAGAGCCAATAGCGCTTCTTCTCGTCGCCGGTGGCCCGGCAGCCGTGCTCGAAGCCGAGGCGCGGCGGCGCGGCTCGGCTTCGCTCGAGATAAGTGAAGTCGCCGCCCAGCTCCGCGACCTCGACCACCCGGCGCAGCTCGGCGCAGAAGATCTGCCGCCCGGTGGGCGGCTCCATCGCGGCGGGGGCCTGGGCCAGAGCCGCGGCGGCGGCGATCGCGATCAGCTTCAAGCGGGCCTCCCCTTCGGTTGTCGGGGCAGGGAAGGGCCTGGCGGATGACGCTGGGCTGAACGGCGGATCATTCCGGCGATTGCAGCCGCCCGAGCCGGTCGGCGTGCATCTCGGTGAACCACATCGTGCCGTCGGGCCCCTGAGCGATCCGGTGCATCACCGTCGCCCGGGTCGGCACCGGCAGGAAGCGGAAATGCTCCGGCTTCACCACCGCGCCCGGGGCCAGCGCCGCCTTGTCGATCCGGACCAGGCTGTCGGCGCCGGCGGGATCGGGATGGTTCTGATCGACATATTGCTGAGTCCACAAATTGCCGGCCCGGTCGAAGGCGAGGCCGGCGAGGATCAGGTTCGGACGGCTGCGGGGAACCTCGATCTCCCGGATCCGCCCCTCGCGGTCGATCCGCCCGATCTTGCTCCCCGCTTCCTCGGAGAACCACATCGCTCCGGCGGGCCCGGGGATGATCGCGATTGGACGGCTGTTCGGGGTCGGGATGAGGAATTCGGTCACGCTGCCATAAGCCGCCACCCGCGCGATCCGGTTGCCTTCC
>DASQJV010000506.1:0-5834 GCA_035630855.1 Allosphingosinicella sp.
GTCCGCCGGACAGCCCATTAGGGGCCCCGATCATGGGTCCATGAACACGGTCATTCGAAAAACTCCTGCCGCGGTGTTCATGGATGCCGGATCAAGTCCGGCATGACGAAACGGCGCGCGCCGCCTAGGGTCGTGGCATGAAGCCCGCCCGCATCCCCCTCGCAATCCTCGGTCTGGCGTTCGCGACGGCCGCCCGTGCCGAGGAGCCGCGCGATTTCTGCCCGGACCGCCCCGGCCTCGGAACGCCCGCCTGCACGATCGACCCCGGCCTTTTCGACGTCGAGCTGGGCATCGCCGACTGGACCCTGGACAAGACGCCCGACGCCCGCACCGATATTCTGGAAGCCGGCCAGCTGCTCGTCCGGATCGGCCTGACCGAGAGCCTCGAAGCCCAGCTCGGCTGGACCGCCTTCGGCCACGTCCGCACCCGCGACCGCGCGACCGGCTCGGTCGACAAAGCCTCGGGCGTCGGCGACGTCACTTTCGCGCTTCGGCAGAATCTCATGAATCCTGACGGGAGCGGCTTCTCCCTCGCCGTCATGCCGTTCGCGACCCTGCCCGCCGGAGGTGAGGCGATCGGCGCCGGCGACTGGTCGGCGGGGCTTCTCGTCCCGCTGAGCTACGATCTCGGAGGGGGAGCCCAGCTCGGCCTCACCGCCGAGATCGACGCCGCGGCGGATTCGGACCGCGACGGCCGCCACCTCGCTTACGGCGGAGTCGCCGGAGTCTCGCTGCCGCTGTCGGAGTCCCTCGGTGCCACCTTCGAGATCGCCGCGACCCGCGACGAGGATCCGTCGGGCCATTCGACCGAATGGCTGGCCGGCCTTTCCGCGGGCTGGATGGCGAACGACGACCTCCAGCTCGACGCCGGAGCCAATATCGGCCTCCACGGAGCGGCGGACGTGCAGCTGTATTTCGGCGTGTCGAGGCGGTTCTAGCCTCAGCCGGCGGGGAGCGGCTCCGGCGGGCGCTCGGTCCGGAACGTGACGATCCCGTCGAACAGGTCGGCCCAGCGCGCCACCACCGCCTTGCCATGGTCGAACAGCGAGCCCGGCCGCTTTCCCAGCGCCGCGAGCCGCGCCGGGCCGGCATAAGCGGCGTCCGCCGAAGTTTCGCCCGCCAGCACGCCCTCGATCGAATCCGGCGCCGCGGGCGGAATCGGAATCGCCGTCCCGCCGGCGCGTCCGGAGGCGCCGGACGCCGCCGAAAAGCCGAGCGCGAAGCTCCGCCGGCCATAGTCCCGATGGAGGAAGGCGCCGAGATTCGCGCCGGCCGTGAAGTCGGCGGCGAGCGCGGCATCCCGGGCGACGTGCGGGTTCGCGGACCAGACGACGATTTTGGCGCCGGGCGGCAATCGCGCCGCCAGCCAGCGGAAGTTGAGGTACATCGACCGGTCGCGACCGGCGATCATCGCCTTCGGCCCGGAAAAGTCCCGCTCGATCGCCCGGCCCGCGCTGAGCAGCATCTGGCGATATTCGGCGCCGGTCTCGCGGTCCGCCGGCGTCGACGCGTGAGCCGCCGCCATCTCGGCGACGCAGGCCTTGAGCCGGCTCCGGCTCGCCTCGTCATGCGGCGAGGCGGCGGAATAAGCGGACCAGATCCGCTGCCTGAGGGCGGTCCGGCACGGCTCGCGCCGCGGCGGCGGGAGGGCGGCCGCGAGCTCGGCCGGCATCGAGTCCAGCGAGTAGAAGGCGCCGGCGCTGCCAAGCTGGTCGTCGAGCCCGCCGAGCACCACCCGACCCGCCTGCGCCTCCCGGGCCAGGAAGGGGATGAGCGGCGCCATCTCGCGGTCGCGGTTCCAGATCCCGCCGATCGCCGAGGAGATCATGGCGTCCATCACGGGCTCTTTTCGACGAACCGCGCGTCGGACGGCGATGAAATCGTAGTGGCTCGCCTCGAAGAAGACCGCCCGGAAACCGCACCGGGTCACCAGCCGGCGCACCAGGGCCGCCTTGAACGCGACCGTCTTGCCGTCGCCATGGAAGCCGTTCTCGCCGAGCAGCGCGACCTGCCTTCCGCACAGGTCCCGCTCCGCGGCACGAAGGGCCGGCGCCCACACCGAAGCCTCGGCCGCGGGCGCCGGGGCGGCCGGGGCCGGCGCTCCCAAGGCCAAAGCGAAGGCCGGAAAGAGGGACCGGACGAATGTCACGCGCGGACCCTAAGGCCAGGCCCGGCGCGTGGCCAGACTCAGTCCGGACGGAAGCGGCGCCGGCTTTCCTCGATCTCGAAGCGATAGCGCGGCTTGACCTCCCGGTTCACATATTCGCCGGCCGACGAAGCCTCCCGAAGCGACCGGTAAACATCGATCGGCACGTCGAAATAGCGATAACGGTCGCCGCCCGCATACCAGAGGTCCAGCGTTCGAGCCTCGTCCTCATAAGCGGCGCGGTCGATGGCGCTCGATTGGAACTCGGCGACGTGGAGAGCCATCTACAGCCCCACATCCTCCAGGCTGAGCAACGTCGCATTGCCGCCGGCCGCGGTCGTGTCGGTGCTGGTCACGCGCTCGGCGCAGAAGCGGGGGAGGTAGTGGGGGCCTCCCGCCTTCGGCCCCGTGCCCGACAGGCCCTCGCCGCCGAAGGGCTGCGAGCCGACGATGGCGCCGATCATCGATCGGTTGACGTAGAGGTTGCCGACCGTGGCGAGCTCCTCGACCGTCTCCGCCGCCCGGGCGATCCGGCTGTGGAGGCCCATGGTCAGGCCAAAGCCCGACGAATTGACCCGCCGCACCGTCTCGGCGAGGTCGCCGCCCTTCCAGGTCGCGACGTGGAGCAGAGGGCCGAACCATTCCTCGCGAAGCTCCTCGATCGAGTCGATCCGGATCAGGGTCGGCGGGACGAACAGACCGTCCCCCGGGGCCGGCACCGTCTTCAGGATCCGGTCCTTCATCGCCTCGCGCCGGCCCATCAGCCGGTCGTATGACGGCTTGTCGATCACCGGCCCGACGTCGGTGCGCGGATCGGCCGGGTCGCCGACGACGAGCGTGTCCATCGCTCCGGACAGCATCTCGAGAGTCCGATCGGCGATATCCTCCTGAAGCACCAGCAGGCGCAGCGCCGAGCAGCGCTGGCCGGCCGAGCGGAAGGCCGAGGTGATGACGTCCTGCACGACCTGCTCGGCGAGAGCGGTCGAATCGACGATCATCGCGTTGATCCCGCCGGTCTCGGCGATCAGGGGGATGATGTCGCGATCGTCGTCGGCGATCAGGGTCCGGGCGATGGTCTTGGCGGTGGCGGTCGAGCCGGTGAAGGCGACTCCGGCGATTCGGACATCCTCCATCAGTTTCTGGCCCATGTCGCGGCGGCCGGCGGCGAGGATCAGGGCGTCCTCGGGAATTCCCGCCGAATGGGCGAGGCCGACCGCATAGGCCGCGATCTCGGGCGTCTGCGAGGCCGGCTTGGCGACGACGCTGTTGCCCGCCGCCAGCGCCGCCGAGACCTGGCCGAGGAAGATGGCGAGCGGGAAGTTCCAGGGGGCGATGCAGACCCAGGCGCCGCGCCCCTCCATCCTCAGCACGTTGCGCTCCCCGGTCGGTCCCGGAAGCTCGACCGGCTGCAGATGCAGCCTCGCCTGCGCCGCGTAATAGCGGCAGAAGTCGACCGCCTCGCGCACCTCGGCGAGGGCGTCGGGGATCGTCTTCCTCGCCTCCTGGACCGCGATCCGCATTAGCATGTCGCGCTCCTGCTCGAGCAGGTCGGCGAGCCGCTCGAGCGCGGCGGAGCGCTCCTCGACGCTGCGCTTCGACCATATCTCGAAGCCCTTCAGGGCGCGGGTCACCAATTCCCCGGCGTCCGGGCCCGGCATGGGGGCGAAGTTCAGCGCCGGGGCGACCGCCGCCGCCACCCGTTCCAGCTCCGGCCGGTCGTTGAGGTCGAGGCCTTGGCTGTTCGGCCGCTCCGGGGCGAACAGGTCGCGGGGCAAAGGGATGGCCGGATGGCGAGTGCCTCCGACGGCGGCGATCTTGGCGACCGGATCGGCGATCAGGTCGGAGTCGGACAGGCTTTCGTCGGCGAGCTGGTGGACGAAGCTCGAATTGGCGCCGTTCTCGAGCAGCCGCCGGACGAGATAGGCGAGCAGGTCGCGATGGCCTCCGACCGGCGCGTAGATCCGGGTATGGTAGCCCTGCTCGCGGACCAGGCTCTCGTAGAGCCCCTCGCCCATCCCGTGAAGCCGCTGGAACTCGAAGTCGCGGCTCGTCCCCGCCCATTCGAGGATGGTCGCGACGGTCAGCGCATTGTGGGTGGCGAAAGCGGGGTAGATGTTCCTCGCCGCCAGCATGTCGCGGGCGCAGGCGAGGTAGGAGACGTCGGTCGAGGCCTTGCGGGTGAAGAGGGGATAATCGGCCAGCCCCTGCTCCTGGGTGCGCTTGATCTCGCTGTCCCAATAGGCGCCCTTGACCAGCCGCACCGCGATCCGCCGGCCGGTGGCGGCGCCGATCGCGTCGGCCCAGGCGACGGTCGGGCGGCAGCGCTTGCCATAGGCCTGGACCGCCATTCCGAGCCCGTCCCAGCCCTTGAGCGAAGGCAGGCCGGCGACCGCCTCGATGATGTCGAGGCTCATCTCGAGCCGCTCGCTCTCCTCGGCGTCGACGGTGAAGGCGATTCCGCTCTGCTTGGCCAGCACGGCCAGCGCCTCGACCTGCCCGATCAGCGAAGGGACGCAGCGCTCGTACTGCGCAACCTCGTAGCGGGGATGAAGGGCCGAGAGCTTGACCGAGATGCTGTGGCCGCGCTCCGCGACCTTGCCGACGGCGCGGATCGCGTCCTCGTAGGAGCGGAAATAGCGTTCGGCGTCGGGGAAGGTCCGCGCCGCCTCGCCGAGCATGTCGAAGCTGGCGGTGAAGCCGGCATTGTCGCGCTTCTCCATGCGCCGGATCGCCTCGTCGATGGTCCGGCCCATGACGAAGATCTCGCCCATCAGCCGCATCGCCGCGCCCACCGCCTGGCGGACGAACGGCTCGCCGGCCCGGGAGAGGAGGCGCTTCAGGGCGCTCGCCTGCTCGCTTTCGCTGACCAGCGCCCGGCCGATCACCAGCCCCCAGGTCGCCGAATTGACCAGGGTCGAGTGCGACTTGCCCTTGTGCGAGCGCCAGTCGGCATTGCCGAGCTTGTCGGCGATCAGCTGGTCCGCGGTCTCCGGGTCGGGCACCCGCAGGAAGGCCTCGGCGAGCGAGAGCAGGGCGATGCCTTCCGACGTGTTGAGCCGATATTCCTGGAGGAACTGGTTGACCCAGCCCGACGACTGGGCGGCCCTGAGCTCGCCGAGCATCGCCAGCGCCCTCGCCTCGACCCGCCTGCGCGACTCGGGATCGAGCGCGGCGTCGCGCAGCAGCGGTCGGAGCACGTCCGGTTCGCTTGCCCGGTGAAGCTTCCTGAGTTCGGAGCGCGCGGTTGCCGTAGCGTCCGCCATCTTCGGGGTCCCCGCGGGGCTTGAGTCTGCCATGCGCTGCGCTCTAGACCGCCTCCATGCCTATCGCCAGCATCGAAGATATCCAGTCGAAGGTCGGGACGGAGGTCGGCCTGTCCGACTGGATCCTCGTCGACCAGGCCCGGATCGACGCCTTCGCCGACGTCACCGAGGACCCGCAGTTCATCCATGTCGATCCCGAGGCGGCGGCGAAGACGCCGTTCGGAGGCACGATCGCCCACGGCTTCCTCACCTTGTCGCTGCTCAGCCGGATGGCCGCCGACGCGATGGTCCGCCTCGAAGGCGTCAAGATGGCCGTCAATTACGGCTTCGAGCGGGTTCGCTTCATGGCGCCGGTGCGCTCCGGCAAGCGGATCCGCGGCCGCTTCACCCTTCTGCGCTTCGAGGAAAAGAAGCCGGGCCAGTGG
>DASQJV010000507.1:0-6474 GCA_035630855.1 Allosphingosinicella sp.
TGGCTGCATCGCTGGCGACGAAGGAGTCGAGTACGTTGCGGACCATCTCGGCGACGATCCTGGCCATCTCGGGAAGCAGCGACATCGGCTTCAGATTAGGGCTGTCCTCGATCGCCGGGACCCTCTTGGCGATGTTCTTGGCATAATCGCCGATCCGCTCGACCACCCCGCCGATCTTCAGCGCCGCGACGACCTCGCGCAAATCGTCGGCCATCGGCGCCCTCAGAGCGATGATCTGGACCGCCAGCCGCTCGACCTCGGCGTCGAGCGCGTCGATCCTCCTGTCGGCCTCGACGACCTGCCGGGCCCCCTCGGCGTCCCGCTCGACCAGCGAGCGCATCGCGGCGGCGATCGCGGCTTCGGCGAGCCCGCCCATCTCGGCGATCCCGGCGCGGAGCGCGTTGAGGTCGTCGTCGAAGGCGGTGAGCGTGTGGCCGGTGCTTGCCATGTCAATCCCCTCAGCCGTAGCGGCCGGTGATGTAATCCTTGGTTCTCTCGATCCGCGGATTGGTGAAGATCTGCGAGGTCTCGCCATATTCGACGAGCTCGCCCAAGTGGAAGAAAGCGGTGCGCTGCGAGACCCGGGCGGCCTGCTGCATGTTGTGGGTGACGATGACGATCGCGTAGCGGCCCCTCTGGTCGTGGATCAGCTCCTCGATCCTGGCGGTGGCGATCGGGTCGAGCGCCGAGCAGGGCTCGTCCATCAGGATCACCTCGGGATCGACCGCGATCGCCCGGGCGATGCAGAGCCGCTGCTGCTGGCCTCCGGACAGAGCGGTTCCGCTCTCGCTCAGCCGGTCCTTGACCTCCTCCCAGAGCCCGGCGCGCCTCAGCGAGCGCTCGACGATGGCGTCGAGCTCCTTCCGTCCGGCCGCGAGGCCATGGATCCGTGGGCCGTAGGCGACATTTTCGAAGATCGACTTGGGGAAGGGATTGGGCTTCTGGAAGACCATCCCGACCCGGGCGCGCAGCTGCACCACGTCCATCCCGCTCGAATAGATGTCCTCGCCGTCGAGCTCGATCCGGCCCGTCACCCGGGCGTTGGGGATGGTGTCGTTCATCCGGTTCAGGGTGCGCAGGAAGGTCGACTTGCCGCAGCCCGACGGGCCGATGAAGGCCGTGACATGCTCGCGGCCGACGTCGATCGAGACGTCGTCGATCGCGCGCTTGTCGCCATACCAGACGCTGACTCCGCTCGCCCGCATCTTGGGCGCCGTCGCCGGCGCCGGCTTTTCCACATTCTCGGCTTCGGCCATGAAGTTCACCAGCGCCTCTCGAACCTGTTGCGCAAATAGATGGCGACCCCGTTCATCGCCATCAGGAAGACCAGAAGGACGATGATCGCCGCCGAGGTCTTCTCGACGAAGCCGCGGCTGACCTCGTCCGACCAGAGGAAGATCTGGACCGGGAGAACCGTCGCCGGCTCGGCGAACCCGCCCGGCGGGGTCGTGATGAAGGCGCGCATGCCGATCATCAGCAGGGGCGCGGTCTCGCCCAGCGCGCGGGCCATGCCGATGATCGTCCCGGTCAGGATGCCGGGCAAGGCGAGCGGAAGGACGTGATGGTAGACGACCTGGATCCGGCTCGCTCCGACCCCGAGGGCGGCGTCGCGGATCGAGGGCGGGACCGACTTGATCGCGTTGCGGCCGGCGATGACGATCACCGGCATGGTCATCAGCGCCAGGGTCAGCCCGCCGACCAGCGGCGCCGAGCGCGGCAGGTGCAGGGTGTTGAGGAAGACGGCGAGGCCGAGCAGCCCGAAGATGATCGAGGGCACCGCCGCGAGGTTGTTGATCGAGACCTCGATGAGGTCGGTCCAGCGGTTCCGGGGCGCATATTCCTCGAGGTAGACGGCGGAGAGCACCCCCACCGGGAAGGCGAGCGCGAGGGTCACGATCATGGTCAGGAGCGAGCCCTTGAACGCGCCCCAGATGCCGACCGCGGCGGGATCGGTGGCGTCGGCCGAGCCGAGGAAGGTCGTGTTGAAGCGGGTCCGGACGAGGCCCTGCGCCTCCAGCCGCGAATAGTCCGAGCGCGCCTGCCCGCTCCCCTCCCCGTCGGCCGCGGCGGCGATCTCGGCGGAGGCGGGAAGCCACACCGGCCCGCTCCCGGGCGGAAGGTTCCTCGCCGCGAGGTCCGAGGCCAGGCGGGCCTGCTTCGGGACCGAGGGATCGACCCGGACCTGGGTCTCGAGAAAGCCGCCGGCGCCGCGCAGGATCATCGTTCCGAGCAGGAAGGCGAGGAAGCCGGCGGACAGCAGCACCGCCGCCAGCCCGGCGAGCCGGAATCGGCGCTCCGCCGCATAGCGGCGCTTGAGGCGGGCCGGGCTATTCATAGGCTTCGCGATATTTCTTCACGACGCGCAGGGCGACGATGTTGAGCAGCAGGGTGACGATGAACAGCACCAGGCCGAGCGCGAAGGCGGCGAGGGTCTTGGGGCTGTCGAACTCCTGGTCGCCGGTGAGCAGCTGGACGATCTGGGTGGTCACCGTGGTGACGCTTGCGAAGGGGTTGGCGGTGAGGTTGGCGGAGAGGCCCGCCGCCATGACGACGATCATCGTCTCGCCGATCGCCCGGCTGACGGCGAGCAGCACTCCGCCGACGATCCCCGGCAAAGCGGCCGGGACCAGCACCTTGCGGATCGTCTCCGACGTGGTCGCGCCCATCGCCAGCGAGCCGTCGCGCATCGACTGCGGCACCGCGCTCAGCGAATCGTCGGCCATCGAGGAGACGAAGGGAATGATCATGATCCCCATGACCAGCCCGGCGGCGAGAGCGCTTTCCGAGGAGGACGGGATCCCCAGCGACTGGCCGAGGTCGCGGACGGCCGGGGCGACGGTCAGAGCCGCGAAATAGCCGTAGACTACGGTCGGCACCCCGGCGAGCATCTCGAGCAGCGGCTTCATCCAGCGGCGAACCGCCGGGCAGGCATATTGGGTGAGGTAGATGGCGCTCATCAGCCCGAGCGGGATGGCGACGATCATGGCGATGATCGCGCCGATGAAGACCGTCCCCCAGAAGAGCGGGATCGCCCCGAACGCGCCCGACGAGCCGGCCTGGTCGGCGCGCATCGCCGTCTGCGGGCTCCAGTTCGATCCGAACAGGAACTCGGCGGGCGAGACCATCGAGAAGAAGCGCAACGACTCGAACAAAAGCGAGAGAACGATCCCGAGCGTCGTCAGGACCGCGATCATCGAGGCGACCAGAAGCCCGGCCATGACCAGCCGCTCGACCCGGGTCCGGGCCCGGAAGCCGGGAGCGACCCGGCTGTAGGCATAGGCCCCGCCGGCGGCGGCGAGCAGAAGCGCCGCGAGCGTCCCGATCGTCCGGTAGAAATGTAGCGCCGAGGCGTAGACCGGGGCGAGCTCGCGCGCCTCGGCATGGAAGCTCGACTGGCGAAGCCCCTCGGCCATCTGCCGGGCTTCCTCGAAGATGGCGGCGCGCTGAATCTCGAACGGCGGAAGGCCGGCCGCGGCCGGGTGGGCGAGCACCGAGTCCATCACCAGCCGGCCGGAAAGCGGCAGCCACAGCAGCAGGAACAGAAGCGCCGGGACGGCCGCCCACAAGGCGACGTACCAGCCGTGGAAGGCCGGAAGCGAATGCGGCCGCGCGCGCGCAGTCCCCGCGAAGGCGAGCGCCCGCGCGCGCCCGGTCAGCCAGCCGAGCAGGGCGAGGCCGAGGATCGCGATCAGGATTCCGGCGGGAGTCACCTGGAATTCCTCCCCGAGCTTGCCTCGGGGAGGGGGACCGCGCCGCGAAGCGGCGTGGTGGAGGGGAAATTCGGAGTCAGCATCCCCCCTCCACCAGCCTTCGGCTGGTCCCCCTCCCCGAGCGAGCTCGGGGAGGAACCAACCGTCCTCACCCTCACTTCAGCCCGTCCGCCGGCATCGGCGCCAGCTTCGCCGCCGCTTCCGCGCCTTTGGCCTGTACGTCGGCCGGCGACGGGATGAGGCCGCGGCGCTCGAGATAGCCGCCCTTGGCCCAGGCTCGGGCATATTCGGCGAGGAACTCCTTCATCCCCGGGATCACTCCGACATGCTCGCCCTTGGCGTAGAGGTAGAGCTGGCGGGCGCCGGGATAGGTCAGGCTCGAGATCGTCTCGGCGGTCGGGGCCACCCCGCCGAGCGGGATCCCCTTCACCTTGTCGATATTCTCCTCGAGGAAGGAATAGCCGAGCACGCCGATCGCGCCCGGATTGGCGGCGACCTTCTGGACGAGCAGATTGTCGTTCTCGCCGGCCTCGACATAGGCGCCGTCCTCGCGGACCTTGGTGCACAGATCCTTGTGCCGGTCCTTGTCCGACTCCTTGAGCGCCTTCATCGCCGGGTCGCTCTCGCAGCCTTTCTCGAGGATCAGCTCGGCGAGGCTGTCGCGGGTTCCCGACGTCGGCGGCGGGCCGTAGACCTGGATCGCCACCGCCGGCAGCGCCGGGTTGACGTCCTTCCAGGTCTTCGCCGTGTTGGGCTTGCCGAACGGGTTGGCGGCGAGCGCGGCGTAGACGTCGCGGGCGGTCAGGCTCATCGCGGCGCCGTCCTTGCCCTCGATCAGGGCCAGGCCGTCGATCCCGACCGGAATCTCGATGACCTGCTTCACGCCGTTCTTCGCGCAATCCTCATATTCGGAGGCCTTGATCCGCCGCGAGGCGTTGGTCATGTCCGGATGCTGATCGCCGATTCCGGCGCAGAACAATTTCATCCCCGCGCCGGTGCCGGTCGATTCGACGATCGCGCTCATGCCCGGATTGCTGCGCTGGAACTGCTCGGCGACCGCCGTGGTGAACGGATAGACGGTCGACGAGCCGACGATCTGGATCTGCTGGCCCTGCGTTCCCCCCGATTGCTGCCCGCACCCGGCCAGCAGGGCGGCGGCGAGCGCCGGCGCGAAATAGCTCTTCTTCATTCCTGCCTCCAACGGCCCGGCGAAAAGCCGGGACCCCGAGGACGCTCTAGGCCCGTTGCGAGTAGGTCCTGTGACGGTTGGATGACAGTTTCATGACAAAGCGTCCTCGTCGCGCGGCAGCCAGACGCTGACCGTCGTCCCCTCGCCGACCGTGCTTCGGATATCGAGCCGCCCGCGGTGACGGCCGACGATATGCTTGACGATGGCGAGGCCGAGGCCGGTTCCGCCGACCGCCCGGCTTCGGCCCGGATCGACCCGGTAGAAGCGCTCGGTGAGCCTCGGCAGATGCTCGACCGCTATGCCTTCGCCGAGATCGGCGACGTCGACCCGGACCGTCCCCCGCCCGCCTTCCTCGAGCCGGACGGTGACCGGCGAGTCCGGCCGGCCGTAGCGCACCGCGTTGACCACGAGGTTGCGGAAAAGCTGGAGCAGCTGGCCCCTGTCGCCGGGGACGACGGCCGATTCGGCGGCGTTCTCGATCGCCAGCTCGTTCGACCGTTCGGCGAGCAGCTGGGCGCAGCCCGAGCGAACCTCCTCGACGACCTGGACGAGGTCGACCGGATCGCGAGGCGCGCTGAACCTCTCCGACTCGATCCGGGACAGCGACATCAGATCCTCGATCAGCTGCTGCATCCTCTTGCCCTCGCCGTGCATCAGCCCGAGGAAGCGCGAGCGGATCTCCTTCTGCGCTCCGGCGGAATCGTCCTCGAGGGTCTCGATGAAGCCGAGCAGGGTCGCCAGCGGAGTGCGCAGCTCGTGGCTGGCGTTGGCGACGAAATCGACCCTCATCCGCTCCGCCGCGATCGCCTCGCTGCGGTCGTGGAGGTGGACGAGGCGCGAGCCCTCCTCGAGCGCGCTGATCGTCATCAGCCAGCGGCGCCCGGCATCGCCGAGGCCGCCCACTTCGATCTGCTCGGTCTCGCTCCCGGGCGGCTGCGGGACCGCGAGCCGGGCGAGGATCGCGGGGTCGCGCAGGGCGAGGCGGACGTCCTGACCCTCGATCCACTCGCCGAGCAGCTGCCTGGCGGCCTCGTTGGCGACGGCGATCCGGCCCGAGTCGACCAGCAGCATCGGCTCGCTTATCGCTCCGAGCAGCCGCCTCACCCAGGGATCGCGGTCGCTTGAAGGCTCGTCGGCGGCGGGGGCGGGCGGCGGAAGGAAATCGGCGCGCCCGGCGACGAGGGTCGCGGCCGATCCCCCGATCAGCCCGACCAGCGCGGCCCAGAACGGCCCGCCGGCCGCCAGCGCGCCGGCGACCGCGACCGCGACGACGGCGGCGGCGGCGAGCAGGCGGGCCAAAGGGAGCGACATCGACGCCTCCTAGCGGGCCGCGGGCCGGTCACAAAATGCTTAGCTGAAGCGGTCTGGGTCCAGGTTGAATCGTCATCCCGGACTTGATCCGGGATCCACTTCCTTCAAGGCGTTGGAATCGGGCAGAAAGGTGGATGCCGGATCGAGTCCGGCATGACGAACAAAAGCGCCTCCCTTCACGGGTCTTCGCGGGAGCCGGAGTATTGAAAAATCGGATTGCGCCGCCCGGCCTCTCGGCGCACTATTTGCCCGGACAAGCAATCC
>DASQJV010000508.1:0-5295 GCA_035630855.1 Allosphingosinicella sp.
CACACCTTCCGTCACTCCAATGCCTGCGGGCAAGTGATCGGCCAAAAGCTGAATTACGGCCTGCTCCATCGCTGAGCCCTTTTGGCCGCGATGGCCGAGCGCCGATCGAACGAGCTTCAGCTCCTCGGCGGCTATTCGGGCTTTTGAAGCCAGGAGCGAGGTAAGGTCCACCCGACGACCCTAAAAATCGACCTTGTCGTAATGCGGCGGCGGCGAGATCACCTCCATCCGCTCGGCGAGCAGGGGCCGGAAGCTCGGCCTAGACTTCATCACGCTGTACCAGTCGGCGGTCTGCTTGTGCCCGCGCCAGTCGATCCCGCCGAGATAGTCGGCGACCGAGAGGTGGGCGGCGGCGGTGAGGTCGGCGAGGCTGAGCACCGGCCCGGCCAGCCAGCGGCGGTGGTCGAGCAGATAGTCGATATAGTCGATATGGTTGTTGGCGGTCTTCATCGCCTCGCGCAGAACCCTCGTGTCGGGCGGGTCGCGGGCGACGAGGCGCTTGGTCATCCTCTCCTCCATCAGCGGCGCCACCACCTCGCCCCAGAGGCCCTCGTCGAACCAGGAGACCAGCCGCCTGACCTCGGCGCGGTTGGGCGCGGTCCCCGGGATCATCGGCGAGCGGTCGACCGTCTCCTCGAAATATTCGCAGATCGCCTTCGAATCGATCAGCACGATCCCGCGCGCCTCCTCGACCAGCACCGGGGTCTGGCCGGCCGGATTGAGGTCGGTGAACTCGTCGCGCTTCAGCCAGGGCGATTCGCGGACCAGCTCGTGGGCGACGCCCTTCTCGGCCAGCATCAGCCGGACCTTGCGCGAGAAGGGGCAAAGCGGGAATTGGTAGAGCTGCCACATGGAGGGCAGTCTCTAGCGCCCGCCGGGAGGCCGCGCCACCACCGTCATTCCGGCGAAGGCCGGAATCCATGAGCACGGTCGGTGGAGGTTTTAAACGGTCGGTGTTCATGGATCCCGGATCAAGTCCGGGATGACGAGCTAGCGCGGCCCGTCTTCAGGCTCGTAACGATCCTCGTCGCGCGGGTCGTAGCGGTCGTCGTAGCGCCGCTCATACGGCCGCGCCGCCCGCCCGCGGGCGATCGCCTCGTCCATCCGGCGGATCGACTCCTCGAGGCTTCGGCGCAGGATCGGGGTCATCACCGCGACCTGCTCGACGGCGGCGCCGAGGCCGACGCTGACGGCGGCAATGTCGGCCCGAATCCGCTCGCGCGCATAGGGATCGCCGCGGCCGTAGAGCTCGCCGAGCGTCTGGCGGCGGCCGTGGCGGTAGCGGCGCTGATAGGGATCGAGCGCGTCGGCGATCGGCCCGACGTCGACGTCCATCAGCGCCTCGGTGGCGGCGCCGAGCGAATCGGCGATGCGCTCGACCTCCTGGGGCGGCGGAAGCCGGCGGACGACAGCGTCGTCGCTCGGGTCGGGACGGGGCTGCGCCAGGGCCGGCGCGGCCGCGGCGAGCGCCGTCAGGGCGATGATGAGCTTACGCAAGAGAGGCCTCCTCAAACCATTGCCGCACCGGCAAAAACGCGCGGCGATGCGACTCGGTTGCCGATCATTGCGCCGGCAGGCTGAGCCTATCCTGAACGTTACCGCGCGAGAAGCCACGCCAGCGCCACCGTCCCGACCACGATCCGGTACCAGGCGAAGGGGGCGAAGCCGTAGCGGGCGACGATTCCGATGAACGCCTTGATGACAAGGATGGCGACGACGAACGACACCGCGAAGCCGATCGCGATGTCGCCCAGCTCCCCCGCCCCGAGCTTCGCTCCGGACTTGATCATGGCGTAGGCCGAGGCCCCGATCATCGTCGGCACGGCGACGAAGAAGCTGAACTCGGCCGCGGTCTTGCGCTCCACCCCGAGCGCCAGCGCCCCCATGATCGTCGCCCCCGAGCGGCTGACCCCGGGGATCATCGACAGGCACTGGATGAGGCCGATTCCGAGCGCCGTCTTCCAGCCCATCCCCTCGACGCTCTCGGTGGTCACCTCCTTGGTCATCCGCTCGATGACGAGGATCGCGATCCCGCCCAGGATCAAAGCGATTGCGACGATCTCCGGGGTCTCCAGCATGCGCTGGATCCCCTCGTAGGCGACCGCCCCGATCGCCATCGACGGAAGGAAGCCGAGCAGGACGTTGCGGGTGAAGGCGACCGGCCCCGCCGACCAGCGCAGCAGCCCGACGAGGACCCCCCAGAAGCGCCGCCAGTAGAGCACGATCACGGCCAGGATCGCGCCCAGCTGGATGACGATCTCGAACGTCCCCTCGGCCTCGCTGTCGAAGCCGAGCAGCTCGGCGGCGAGGACGAGGTGCCCGGTCGAGGAGACCGGGATGAACTCGGTGACCCCCTCGACGATTCCGAGAAGGATGATGGTGAGGAGCGAGGAGTCCATTCTATCTCCGGAGGGCGAGAACAGGGTGGCGCGAGCGTGGCCGCTTCGGTGTTCGCGAGTGCCGGGTCAACCCCTCCCCGTCATTCCGGCGAAAGCCGGAATCCATGAACACGGCGGCTCGAGACTCCAACCGGCCGTGTTCATGGATCCCGGATCAAGTCCGGGATGACGACCCCCCTCCCCGTCATTCCGGCGAAAGCCGGAATCCATGAACACGGCGGCTCGAGACTCCAACCGACCGTGTTCATGGATCCCGGATCAAGTCCGGGATGACGCTGGCGCGTCAATAAGGCGATTTCGCCGCGAACCGGCCGTGGCGGCGGTAGCTGGCCAGCCAGCCTTCCGAGACGGCGGCGAGCGGGGTTCGGGAAAGGCCGAACGCCTCGAGGCCTTCGGCTCCGGCCGCCACGACATTGTCCCGCCTCAGCATCAGCCACTGATCCCAGGTGATCGGGGCGCCCGGAAGCCAGCCGGTGGCCCGGGCGATCAGCCGGCCGGCGGAATCGGGTATGTCGATCAGCGGCCGCCCGTGCCCGGTCGCCTCGCAGACCCATGAGACGAGCTCGCGCATGGTCAGCACCTGGGGCCCGCCCAGCTCGTAGGTCCGGCCGCCATGGGCGCCGGGGTCGAGCGCGGCGGCGGCGACCGCCCGGCCGACGTCGGCGGCGTAGACCGGCTGGAACCGGGTCGACCCGCTGATCACCGGAAGCGCCGGCGCCAGCCGCGCCATTCCCGCGAAGCGGTTGATGAAATTGTCCTCCCGGCCGAACAGGATCGAGGGCCTCAGGATCGTCGCGCCCGGGAAGGCGGCGCGGACCGCTTCCTCCCCTTCCCCCTTGCTCCGCCCGTAGGCCGATTCGCTCTCCGGATCGGCGCCGATCGCCGAGACGTGGACCAGCGCCTTCGCGCCCGCCGCCGACGCCGCCTCGGCGACGTTGCGCGCTCCGGCGACGTGGATCGCGTCGAAATCGCCCTTGAGTATCCCGACCAGGTTGACGACCGAGTCGCTTCCGCCGGCCGCCCTGCGAACCGCCTCGCCGTCGCGGACGTCGGCGGCGACGAGCTGGAGCTGGCCGACCGCGGCGAGCGGCTTCAGGAAGAAGGCCCGGCGCGGATCCCTCTGGACCACCCGGACCCGGGCTCCGGCGCTCAGCAGCGACTGCGCCGCATAGCGGCCGAGGAAGCCGCCGCCGCCGAACAGGGTCACCACTCGGTCTCTCGAGTCCATCTCAATCCTTGCGAAAATCGGCTCGAACGTGCGGCGCCCCCATGCCCTCCAGCGCCCGCGTTGACAAGCGCGGGCACGCCCCCTAGTTCGCGCCCCCTACCCCGTGCCCAGGTGGCGGAATTGGTAGACGCACCAGCTTCAGGTGCTGGCGCTCGCAAGGGCGTGGAGGTTCGAGTCCTCTCCTGGGCACCATTTCCTTCGCCGCGCCGTCCCGGCGAATGCCGTGACCCGTGAAACTCGCGGTCCTGAAGAATGCCCGGCCGCCGCGAAGGGTCGACCTCCCGCATCCCGGCAAGCGCCCCGCCTTCTCATTTTCAAGGGAAGGCACGAAGGCGCGACGTAGAAAGGCAGGTCGCGCGAAGCGCCTTCGCTCGCCCGCATCGACCCGGAAAGCAGTGACAGTATACATTTATGTCCTGATCGGCTGGCTGTCGTCAGCAGCCCCCACCCGGTAAATATATACTGTCACTGTTTGGCGGGCTTGGAAGCAGCGCCGCCGCCGTGGAAGCCACCCCGCGTCTCGCGCATCATTCCCAAGGCCGCAGGCCAATGATTTTTCAACGCAAAGACGCAAAGACGCAAAGACGCAAAGAGGTCGCGCCGCTCCTGAGGCCATGCGATTTCTAATGCTCCTGGCGAAGGGCGCTGGTTCACTGACGGGCTGAGGCATCGTTGCGTCTTTGCGTCTTTGCGTTGAAGATTGAAGGTCGCGGCGCCTGCGGCCTCGCGACCTCGTTTATGTGGCGGCTAAAATTGGTGCCTGGCACCAATTATCAGCGGCCTCGAAGGGGCGGACGCGGCAAAGGGTCGACCTCCACGCGTTCCGGCAAGCGCCCCGCCTGTCAGTTTCAAGGGAAGCCACGAAGCTACAAGGAGAAGAGCAGGCCGCTCCGCGCGAAGCGCCTTCCCGGTCAACCGCCCCACCTCGCGATCCCTCCGCAAGCCATGGCAAGCCGATCGCCACCCCCTTTTTCTTGTCCCTTCGTGTCTTCCCTCAAAATGAGTGCGCACGACCTTCGAGAAGAATTGCCGGTTGCACGAAGCTGACGACGGACAGGTACCGGATTTGGCGCAGTTCGGCGCGCGCTCCTTCTACGTCGCGCCTTCGCGCCTTCGCGCCTTCTCCCAAAAATGAGTGCGCACGGCCTCGGAGAAGACGGGGCCGGATGCGCCTGCGCCCCACGAAGATGACAAGTCGGCGGCGAGAATCCGTCTACAATCGAAAATCCTGAAAAATGACCGGCTAACCCGCTGATTCCAGGCGGCAAATCCGTCAAGCGAAAAGATAATTATCCTATTTGTTCTTTTTATGTTCTATAATAGGGATGGACCAGACCGATTCGCGCCTCGCGCACTCGACCGAGCCGGCGTCCGACGATGCCGCCTCGCCCTTCAACCTCCAGCCCGACGGGGCGAACGACCGGCTCGCCTTCGAGCCGGTGCAGCTCAGGCATCGCCATGACGGCCTCACGCCCGAAAAGCAGCGCGAATTTGTCGAGGCGCTGGCCGATTGCGGAATCGTCCGCGAGGCCGCCGCCCGGATCGGCATCAGCGAGCAGGCGATCAACCGGGTCCGCCGCCGGGCCGACGCCCGCTCCTTCGACAATGCCTGCGAGGCCGCCCACATGTTCGGCGCCCGGCGGCTGCGCTCGGTCGCCTTCGAGCGCG
>DASQJV010000509.1:0-6121 GCA_035630855.1 Allosphingosinicella sp.
GGCGAGGTCCGCCGCCGGCCGCTCCGTCTCGACGATCACCGGCGCGGAGAAGCCGCGATTGATCGACAGCACCGCCGGCTCGGCGACGGGCCCGAGCAGGGTCTCCTCATGCGTCTCGTCGAGCAGCACCAGTCGCTCGGCGAGCTTCTTCTTGCTCTCCCGTCCGAACAGGGCGACCCGGAGCGGGATCGGCATCGGCTTCTTGACCGGCTGGCCCGGGGTCGCCGGCACCTGCTGCTCGAGCCGGAGCCGGGCGATTCCGCCTTCCTCTTCCAGAGCGGCCTTCACCCGCGGGGTGCCCGCCTGCTCGTACCACAAGCGGAATTGCGACAGGTCCTCGCCGCTCGCCTCCTCCATGGCCCGGACGAAATCCTCGCAGGTCACCGCCTGGCCGTCATGCCGGTCGAAATAGAGGTCGGTCCCGGCCCGGAACCGCTCCGGCCCGAGCAGGGTATGGAGCATCCGGATCAGCTCGGCGCCCTTGTTGTAGACGGTCGCCGTGTAGAAATTGGCGATCTCCATATAGCTGTCCGGCCGCACCGGATGGGCGAGCGGGCCGCCGTCCTCCGGGAATTGCGCGGACCTCAGCATCTTCACGTCCTCGATCCTCTTGACCGCGGCCGAGCCCATGTCGGCCGAGAACATCTGGTCGCGAAAGACGGTGAAACCCTCCTTGAGCGAGAGCTGGAACCAGTCGCGGCAGGTGACCCGATTGCCTGACCAATTGTGGAAATATTCGTGAGCGACGACTCCGGCGACGGCGTCGAAATCGGAGTCGGTCGCGGTCTCGGGATCGGCCAGGATGTAGCGCGAGTTGAAGATGTTGAGGCCCTTGTTCTCCATCGCCCCGAAGTTGAAGTCGGAGACCGCGACGATGTTGAAAACGGCCAGGTCGTATTCCCGGCCGTAAACATCTTCGTCCCATTTCATCGCCATCTTTAGCGATTCCATCGCATGTTCGGTCTTCGGCAAATCGCCCTCGCGGACCCAGATGGCGAGATCCACCTTGCGCCCGCCTCGGGTGGTGAAGCCGTCGCGGTTGGCGGCGAGGTCGCCGGCGACGAGAGCGAAGAGATAGCAGGGCTTGGGGAAGGGATCGTCCCATTCGGCCCAGTGCCGCCCGCCGCCCAAATCGCCGGCGCCGACCTGGTTGCCGTTCGCCAGCAGCACCGGATAGGCGGCCTTGTCGGCGATCATCCTCACCCGGTAGCGCGAGAGCATGTCCGGCCGGTCGGGGAAGGGCGTGATCCTCCGGAAGCCTTCCGCCTCGCACTGGGTGCACAATATCCCGCCCGATTCGTAGAGGCCCATCAGCTGGGTGTTGGAGCGCGGAGCGATCTCGACGAGGGTCTCGACGGTCGCGCTGTCGCTGGCGACGGCGACGGTCAGGACCTCGCCTTCGAGGCTGTATTCGGCCGGCGCTCCGTCGACGTTGAGCTCGACCAGGGTCAGACCCTGGGCGTCCAGCCTGAGCGGCCGGTCGTGAGCGCCGTTGCGCTCGACGCTCAGCCGCGACCTCACCCGGGTGCGCTCGGCGCCGAGGTCGAATTCCAGCTCGATCGCCGGCACGCGCCAGTCCGGCGGCCGGTAATCCTCCCGGCGGATGGCTGAGGGAGGAGCGGCGGGAGCGTTCAGGACATCGAGCATGGCGCGGACTTAGGCGCGGGGA
Source organism: Allosphingosinicella sp. (assembly GCA_035630855.1). GTDB lineage: Bacteria > Pseudomonadota > Alphaproteobacteria > Sphingomonadales > Sphingomonadaceae > Allosphingosinicella. Next base: position 1,670 of record DASQJV010000509.1, read on the forward strand.
GGGGACGGTGCAATGTCGTGAAATTCCTCCCCGAGGCAAGCTCGGGGAGGAGCTAAGCCGCCTCCGCCCGCGACCTCAGCGCAATCACCAGCCCCGCCAGGGCGACCGCTCCCCCGGCCAGGGCCAGGGTCGACCAGCCATAGCCTTCGAACAGGGTCGACAGCGCCATTGCGAGGATCGGCACGAGGACGCTCGAATAGGCCGCCTTGCCGGGCCCCACCGCCCGCATCACCGCAAAATAGAGCGGGAAGGCGAGCGCCGAGGCGAACAGGCCGAGGTAGACGAGGCCGAGCCAGTAGGCGGGCCGAGCCTCGATCACCGGCGGCCCGGCGACGATGAGGGCGAGGAGCGCGTTGGCGAGGACGCCGTAGACCATCCCCCAGGCGAGCAGGCTGGCGAGCGGCATGATTTTGACCCCGCGGCTCGCCTGCAGGATGTTGGCGGCCGAGGCGGCCAGGACTCCGAGCAGGGTGAGGCCGATCCCGAGCAGGACCTCCTGCGACGAGGTCGGGCTCGCCCGCATCTCCTGGACGAAGAGCAGGGCCACTCCGGCGCAGGCGATGGCCGAGCCGGCGACGAAGCTCCAGGTCGCCCTCTGCTTGAGGAACAGCCAGGCCAGCGCGCTGTTCGGCACCATCAGCAGCGCGAAGACGGTCGCGACCAGGCCGCTGGTGACGTGATGCTCGGCGGCATAGACGAAGTTGAAGTTGAGGCAGAATTGCGGGATCCCGAACAGGGCGGCGAGGACATGCCCGCGTCGCCCGATGCGCAGGGTCGCCCCGCTCGCCGCCGCCCAGACGAACATCGCCGCCGCGGCGATGACGAAGCGGTAGGTGACCGACCAGGTCGGCGGGACCGCGCCGAGCTGGTCCTTGATGACGATCCAGGTCGAGCTCCAGATCAGGGTGATGAGGAGGAAGGGGAGGAGGATCCGCGGTTGGAGCATGCTGGGGACCGCCGTCATCCCGGCGGGGGGCGGGGCCCCGGGGGGTGGAGAACTCGGCGCCCGATTCGCGCCGGGGTCCCAGCTTTCGCTGGGGCGACGGTCGTCGCTCACAGCGCCCGGATCGCCGCGGCGAGGGCGTCGACATGGGCGGGATCGGAATCCCACGCCGTCACCAGCCGGGCCTCGCCCGGCCCCCAGTCGTAGAAGTCGAAGCCCAGGTCGCGAAGCTTCCGGGCCTCGTCTGGCCTCACCTTGAGGAAAATCTCGTTCGCCTCGACCGGAAGCAGCAGCCGCTCGGGGCCTGCCGCCTCCGCGAGCCTGGCGGCCGAATCGTTCGCCGAGCCGGCATTGCGAAGCCAGACCCCGTCCTCGATCATGGCGAGGAGCTGGGCGGCCAGATAGCGGCCCTTCGAGAGGAGATGGCCGGCGCGCTTGCGCCGGTAGAGGGTCGCCTGCCGGTGCTCCTCGCCGAAGAAGATCAGCGCCTCGGCCGAAATCCCGCCGTTCTTGACGAAGCCGAAGCTGAGCGCGTCGACCCCCGCGCGCCAGGTCAGGGCGGCCGGGGAGTCGCCGGTGCTGACCACCGCGTTGGCGAATCGGGCGCCGTCGACGTGGAAGCCCAGCCCCCGCTCGCGGGCCAGCTCGCCCAAAGCGGCGGTCTCCTCGGCGGTGTAGACGAGGCCATATTCGGTGGCGTTGGTGATCGAAAGCGCGGCGGGCTGGGTCTGGTGGACGTCGTCGCGGACGGTATCGAGCAGAGCGGTCACCGCTCCGGGCGTCAGCTTCGCGCCTTCGCCCTCGCCGAGCAGCAATTTGGCGCCGTTGGTGTAGAATTCCGGGGCGCCGCACTCGTCGTTCTGGATATGCGCGTCGCGGTGGCAGACGATGCTTCCGTAAGGCGGGCACAGCGCCGCGAGTGCCAGCGCGTTGGCGGCGGTTCCGGTCGAAACCCACAGCGAGGTCACTTTCGTCTCGAACAGGTCCGAGAAAGCGTCGTCGAGCCGGGCGCTCCACGAATCGCCGTCATAGGCTGTGTCGAGCCGGTTGGCCGCGGCGATGGCGGCGACCGCCTCGGGGCAGGCCGCGGCCGCATTGTCGGAGAAAAAGCGCATAGCGGCGCCTTAGGGTTCGAGTGCGATACTGACAACGGTGGCAGTCGAAAATGCCTTCGGCGTTTACTACAATTTAGGTGCCTTGGGCCTATTCCTCGCGGCCGAAAGCCAATGAGGAAATGAGGGCATGGGCGTAGAGCATTTTGTTGACGGACCGGTGGCGGGCAAGCGCCAGGCCAAGCGCGCGCGCGTCCTCCTCGCCGCTAAGCTTCAGACGGCGAATGGCGAGATCGACGCCCGGCTTCGCGACCTGTCCCGCAAGGGCGCCCTGGTCGAATGCCAGACGGTTCCGCCGGTCGGGACCGAGCTGGTCTTCAGCCGCGGCTCGACCAGCATCCCGGCGCGGGTCGCCTGGACCGGGCGCGACCGGGTCGGGCTCGAATTCGCCTACATGATCGACGAGCATGAGGTGCTGGTGCAGTTGAAGCGCACCACGGGCGACCAGAACCAGCCCCGCTTCCGCCGTCCGCGCCTGTTCGGCGAATCGATGAGCCACCAGGAGAAGCAGCTTGCCCGCCTCTGGGGTGCTTCCGTCGGCATCGCCATTCCGGGGGAGTGAGACCGCGCCGATGAGCTTCACCGCCGAGCTCTCAATCTCTCCCGACGAGGACGGCCGCCGGGCCGCCCGGGCCGACGTCGTGCTCGGCGCCGGCCTTCGTCAGCGCGGCGCTCATGCGGTAACGGTCCAGGTTATCGACCTCTCGGTCACCGGCTTCCGGGCCGCCACCCACCTCGAGCTGGAGAAGGGCACCGACATCTGGCTCAAGCTTCCCGGCCTCGAATCTCTCCACTCGCGGGTGGTCTGGATGAGAGGCCATCTGCTCGGCTGCGAGTTCGTCCGGCCGCTCCATCCCGCGGTGCTCGACATGATCGTAAGGAACTCGCCCCGCTGAGGCTGGGCGGGCCGGCCGGGCAACCGTATCGGTCGCGATTCAATAAATCGCTCCCGCGGCAGAAAGATAAGAATCCCATCGGCGAAAGTTCGATGATTATTATTTATCGGCCACAAAAATTACTACGGATCATATTCGGGTTTAATTAGTTGTTTGTTAGCGTGATTGGGCCCATCCCTTTCTCATCGCTGAGAAAATCTCTTTTTCGGCCGCATCAAAACTTACCCTGCAATGGCGCCGCGGCGTTTTTCCGCGCACACAACGCGTATGCGATCCGGGATGGATGCAGCTCCCTGGCGCTCCGCCAGGAGACATTTCATGGCTATCCGCACCGTCGGCCCCAACGGGACCTATGCGTCCATCGCCGCCGCCATGGCCGATTCCGGCCCGGGCGACATCATCCAGCTCGAGCCGGGCTATTCGAACGAGACGGCGACGGTTCTCCACAGCGGGATGACCATCACCGGAGAGGCGAGCTCGACTGGAATCGTTCTCAACCTGGGTCAGGGCATCGCCACGGTCACACTCGGCGGAACCGCGCCCATCGACTTGAACGACGCCGCGGACGGCAACGGCATCGTCGGCAATGACGGCGACAATCTGATCACCGTCACCGGCGGAGCCGACTCGGCGAGCGGCGGGCCGGGCGACGACCGGCTGTTCGTCGACTATCGCCTGGCGACGGGCGCGGTCACCGGGACGACGGCGAACGTCGCCGAGGCCGGCGGCGGCGGCAGGCTGGTGACGATCAACGGCGGCTTCGAGCACTTCACGATCTGGACCGGCGCGGGCGCCGACACGATCACGACCGGCGCCGGAGACGACGACATCCGAACCGGCGAGGGAGCCGGGACGGTCACCGCCGGCGAGGGCTTCAACACCGTCATCGGCGGAAGCGGGGCGGACACGATCACCGCCGGCGACGGCGGCAATTACGTGGACGGCGGCGACGGCGCCAACACGATCACGACGGGCGGCGGCGAGGACGAGATCCTGACCGGCACCGGCGCCGACACGATCGTCAGCGGTGGCGGGGCCGACCGGATCACGGTCACTGGAGGGGCGGACAGCGCCGATGCCGGCGCGGGCGACGACCTGCTCATCGTCGACTATTCCGCTTCGCTCACCGACGTGACGGGCGGGGTCACCACCGGGAGCCTGGCGGCAGGCTATAGCGGCCACATCGCCGACCTCGCGGGCGCGACTCTCGACTTCGTCGGCGTTGAGCGGATGAACGTCACGACCGGATCGGGGAACGACACGATTACCGTCGGGGCCGGCAACGACATGGTGAACGGCGGGGCCGGTAACGACCGTTTCTACCTCCAGCTCGGCGGCGACGATGTCGCGTCCGGCGGGGACGGCAGCGACATTTTCCGGTTCGGGGGAGCGATGACTTCGGCCGATTCGGTCGCCGGCGGGGACGGAGCCGATACCGTGGTTCTGCAGGGCGATTATGCCGGCGGCCTCATCCTCGGCGGCAATGTCTTCGATATCGAGA
>DASQJV010000510.1:0-2012 GCA_035630855.1 Allosphingosinicella sp.
CCGGCCTTCGTAGCGGCGCAGCGCGAAGCCGGGGTGGCGGTGGACTCGAAGCTGCTGCTGCTGCTCGGGGCGGGGATGCTGGGTTCATCCCGGACTTGATCCGGGATCCATTGACGCGGGTGTCGGCGATTATCCGTCAGCGTTCGTGTTCATGGATTCCGGCTTTCGCCGGAATGACGCGATCATTTGAAATTGTCCGCATAGGCCTGGAGCCTGAGCTTGCGCTCGGCGGGCGGGACGAGGTGGCAGGCGATTCCGTTCCTGTCGGCATAGGCCTGGGCCGCCTCGAGGGTCGGGAAGGCGAGGGTCACCTGAGCCTGGGTGTCGCCGCCGCCGGACCAGCCGGTGAGCGGATCGGGCACGTGTGGCCGGTGCGATTCGAACTGGAGCACCCACTCGCCGGTGCGGGCGTTGCCCGACTGCATCGCATTCCTTGACCGCTGGAAAATCCGCGCCGCCGTCATTTTTCCTCGCTCCTGCTGCGCGCCGCTGGTGCCTCGATTCGATCGCTTAATCAACCGCCTGTCTCCGTCATCCCGGCGAACTCCGGAATCCATGAACACCGCCGTTCGGGATGTCGATCCGCCGTGTTCATGGATTCCGGCCTTCGCCGGAATGACGGGATTGGGCCTTCTTGGTCCTCAGCGTCGGGTCCGCGGCGGCCGGGTCGTCGGGCCAGGGGTGCCTGGGGTAGCGGCCGCGCATCTCCTTCGCCACGGCCGACCAGCTTCCGCTCCAGAAGCCGGGAAGGTCGCGGGTGGTCTGGATCGGGCGGCCGGCGGGCGAGGTCAGGCTGAGGACGAGCGGGACCCGGCCGGCGGCCACCGCCGGGTGGCTCGAAAGGCCGTAGAGCGCCTGGACCCGGACGGTGACCGTCGGCCCCGCCTCGGCCTCATAGTCGATGGCATGGCGGCTTCCGGCGGGGGTCTCGAAATCGTGGGGGGCGAGCCGGTCGACCGCCTTCCGGCCCTCCCAGCCGAGCCTCGAATCGAGCATCCCCGACAAGGCCGCCGGGTCGATGTCGCGCAAGGCGCGGCGGCCGGCGGCGAGCAGGGGAAGCCACTCGTCGAGCGAAGCGAGCAGGGCTTCGTCGGAAAGGTCGGGCAAGGCGGGGTCGTGCTCGCGCGCGAAGGCGGTTCGGCGGCGAAGCGAGTTGGCCGCCTCGCTCCACGGCAGGAGGTCGAGGCCATGGCTCCGGACTCCCTCGACGAGGGCGGCGGCGACCTCCTCGGCGGGGGCTTTCATGTCCTGGCCTTCGGAGAGGGCGATCGAGCCCAGGCGGCGGCCCCGGCGGGCCCGGACGGTTCCGGTCGCGGGATCGAAGCTCAGCCGGGCGCCGCTCTCGATCCGGTCGCCGAACAGGGCCTCGACCTCCTCCTCCCCGATCGCCGCGGCGGAGAGGATTCGGGCGCCGGCGGCGGTCCCGCTCACTTCGCCGACCGCGAGCCAGGTCTCGCGGGCGAGGGGCGAATGGGGATCGAGCCGGAAGCCGCGGCCGCCGACGCTGATCCAGCTCTCGCCGGACGAATCGCGGCGTCTGGAGAGGCGGTCGGGGAAGGCGAGGGCGAGGCAGGGGCCAAGATTGCTCCCCGGCGAAGGCCGGGGCCCAGTTCCGGCGCTGGTCTGGGCCCCGGCCTTCGCCGGGGAGCAGAGTTGCTCCCACCTTTTCGCCAGTCCCCGGGCCGCCTCCGCGCGCTGCCCGCGCTCCCCCCGCCAGCGCCTCAGCCTCGCCTCCAGGTCGACGTCGTTGCCGCCGAGCCCGCGCTCCGAGAGCAGGACCGCCACCTCGGCCGCGGTCCGGCCCCAGCCGCTGGCCTCGGCCTCGACCAGCATGTGGGCGAGCCGCGGCGGCAGCGGGAGGGCCGCGATGGCCTTGCCATGGGGGGTCGGGCGCCCGTCCTCCCCGAGAGCGCCCAGCGAGAGCAGGCGTCGGCGCGCTTCGTCGACGGCGGCGGCGGCGGGCGGATCGAGCCATTCGAGCTCGCGCGGGTCGCCGACTCCCCACAGCGCGC
>DASQJV010000511.1:0-4965 GCA_035630855.1 Allosphingosinicella sp.
GTGCCGAGCATGGCGACGGTGACGTTTTCCAGCTTGATGCCGAGATCTTCGGAAATCATCTCGCCGCCCGTCAGGATGGCGATATCTTCCAGCATCGCCTTGCGGCGATCGCCGAAGCCCGGCGCCTTGACGGCCGCGACCTTCAGGCCACCGCGCAGCTTGTTCACGACCAGCGTGGCCAGCGCCTCGCCCTCGATGTCCTCGGCGATGATCAGCAGCGGACGGCCCGACTGGACGACCGCTTCCAGGATCGGGAGCATCGCCTGCAGGTTCGACAGCTTCTTCTCATGGATGAGGATGTAGGGGTCGGTCAATTCGACCTGCATCTTCTCCGGGTTGGTGATGAAGTAAGGCGAGAGGTAGCCGCGGTCGAACTGCATGCCCTCGACGACGTCGAGCTCGAACTCGAGGCCCTTGGCCTCCTCGACCGTGATCACGCCTTCCTTGCCGACCTTGTCCATCGCCTCGGCGATCTTCTCGCCGACGACGGTGTCGCCGTTGGCCGAGATGATCCCGACCTGAGCGATCTCATTGGAGCCGCTGACCGGCTTGGAGCGGGCCTTGAGGTCCTCGACGACCTTGGTGACGGCGAGGTCGATGCCGCGCTTGAGGTCCATCGGGTTCATGCCCGCCGCGACCGACTTCATGCCCTCGCGGACGATCGACTGGGCCAGCACGGTGGCCGTGGTGGTGCCGTCGCCGGCGAGGTCGTTGGTCTTCGAGGCCACCTCGCGCAGCATCTGCGCGCCCATGTTCTCGAACTTGTCCTTCAGCTCGATCTCCTTGGCGACGGTGACTCCGTCCTTGGTGATGCGCGGGCTGCCGAAGCTCTTGTCGAGGACGACGTTGCGGCCCTTGGGGCCGAGGGTCACCTTCACCGCGTCGGCGAGGATGTCGACGCCGCGCATGATGCGCTCGCGGGCGTCGCGGGAGAAGCGAACGTCTTTCGCTGCCATGTTCGTAGTTCCTTCTGAAATATTGAACCGAGAATGGGAAACCGTTCGGGCTGAGCCTGTCGAAGCCCTCTCCTTTCACCTCCCCCCAAGGAAGGAAGGCCCTTCGACAAGCTCGGGGCGAACGGAGTGGGGCTCGACCCTCAGCTCAGCCGACGATCCCGAGGATGTCGCTTTCCTTCATGATCAGCAGGTCCTCGCCGTCGAGGCGGACCTCGGTGCCCGACCATTTGCCGAACAGGATCTTGTCGCCGGCCTTGACGTCGAGCGGAGTGATCGTGCCGTCCTCGCCGCGGGTGCCGGAACCGGCGGCGACGACCTCGCCCTCCTGCGGCTTCTCCTTGGCGGTGTCGGGGATGATGATGCCGCCGGCCGTCTTCTCCTCGGCTTCGACCCTGCGGACGAGCACTCGATCGTGGAGCGGTCTGAAGTTCATGCAATCACCTTTCTCAATGCGCGGCCCTCCCCCCTAAGCGCGGGGTGCCGCATAAACCGGAATTTCTGTTAGCACTCGCGGGAAGCGAGTGCCAAACGGCATTTAGGCGCTCGCGGCGGAACGTCAAGAACCCGGCGGCACGCGCCGGGCCCCGCCTGGGCCGAAGAGGCTGGACGGTGACGAGCAGCGGAGTCGCGTCGTCCGGAAGGCTAGAGCATCATCGCCATCTGGGTCTGGACAGCGTCATGGTCGCTCGCCTGGGTCTGCCGGAGGACGGCGGGCACTTCCTGCTCATACTCCTTGCGGAGGTAGATGAAGAAATCGACCTCCTTGTCCCAATACTTGAGCGTCGGCTGGCCGCACCTCACGATGCTCGCGAAGAAATAGGACTGGGCGCGGTCCGTGACCATCCGGACGATCATCGACTCGATGTCGGCGGGAGTCGCGTTGAAGTCGCCGCCGATGACGATGAGGTCGTATTTTTCGGAATAATAAGGCGTCCTCGTCAGCGTCCGGATGAGGTCGGACGTATCGAGGTTGTTCGGCGAGGAGAGCGAGTGCCAGGAGACGAAGAGGGTCCGGCCGAGCTCGAGGGCGGCCGGGGTCCGGCCGGCGATTCCGCCGCCGATCAGGGCCATGCCGCTGCCGTTGACCAGCACGACGGGCTGCATGCTTCCCATCGGCCATTTGGAGTTGAAGACGATGTAATTGGTGCAGCGTTCGTTGAAGGCCCCGACCGCGTAGCCGGCGACGGCGATGCAATCGTTATACTGGCCCTCGAGGTTGACCCCGCCTTCCTGGATGAAGACCAGCGCGGGGTCGTCGCCCGAGACCATCTGCGAAAGCTCCTGGCCTTTCGGGCCCGTGGTGAAATTGCCCTGGGTGTTCCAGGTGTAGAGGTTGACGGCCTTCAGGGTCGGGGGCTGCTGGGCCACGGGCTTTCTCCTTGTCGGACCCGGTCTAGCCCTCTTGCCGCCGCCCCTTCTTGGTCTGAACGCGGATAGAGTTGGACTAAGTGACGACGATGCGGGCGGAACGCCGGAGAGTCGCGTGAAAAGCCGGTGCTCCATTTACAGCCGGGAAGCCGTCGATTAGCTCGACAGGGTCGAAAGGACGGTGGAATGAAGTTCGCAGGCAGGGTCTGGAAGCTGCTCGTCGGGATCAAGGACGGGCTCGTCCTCCTGTTCATGATGCTTTTCTTCGCCCTGCTCTATGCGGCGATGACGGCACGGCCGACGCTTGGCGCCGGCGATCGCGGAGCGCTCCTGCTCCGGCTCGACGGGCCGATCGTCGAGCAGCCTGCTCAGGCGACGGCGAGCGAGGTGTTCAGCGGCGGCGGAGCGCGCGAATACCGGCTTCGCGACGTCGTCCACGCCCTTCGGGCCGCGGCCGAGGACGACCGGGTCGAAGCGGTCGCCCTCGACCTCGACATCTTCTCGGGCGGAGGCCAGGCGACCCTGTCGGCGGTGGGCGAAGCGCTCGACGCGGTCAGGAAGGCGAACAAGCCGGTCCTCGCCTACGCCACCGCCTATGACGACGACAGCTATCTGCTCGCGGCCCATGCCAGCGAGGTCTGGCTCAACCCGATGGGCGGAGTGCTGGTCACCGGGCCGGGCGGCGCCAACCTCTATCTGAAGGGCCTGCTCGACAAGCTCGGGGTGACCGCCAACGTCTACAAGGCCGGGACCTACAAGGCGGCGACCGAGCCGCTCACCCGCAACGACATGTCGCCCGAGGCGCGGCAGGCGCTCAGCGCGGTCTACGCGACGATGTGGGAAAGCTGGCAGCAGGAGGTCCGGCAGGCCCGCCCCAAGGCCCAGCTCGCCCCCTATGTCGCCGACCTGCCCGGCCGGGTCGCCGCCGCCGGCGGAGACATGGCGCGGGCGGCGCTCCAGGCCGGGATGGTCGACAGGATCGGCGAGCGCGAGGCGTTCGACCGCCGCGTCGCCGAGATCGCCGGCAAGCGCTACGCCGAGCTTCCCGGCAGCTTCGAGCGGATCGACTATGGCAAGTGGGTCGAGGCCAATCCGGCCAGCGACGGCGGCGGCGAGATCGGGGTGGTCACCGTCGCCGGGGACATTGTCGACGGCGAGGCCGACCTCGGCACCGCGGGCGCCGAGACCATCGTCAAGGCGCTCGAGAAGGGCCTTCGGGAGAACGACCTGAAGGCGCTGGTGGTCCGGGTCGATTCCGGCGGCGGCTCGGCCCTCGCCTCCGAGCGAATCCGCCAGGCGGTGCTGGCGGCGAAGGCGAAGGGCCTTCCCGTCGTCGTCTCGATGGGCAGCGTCGCCGCCTCGGGCGGCTATTGGGTGGCGACGGCGGGCGACCGGATCTACGCCGAGCCCTCGACGATCACCGGCTCGATCGGCGTGTTCGGAGTGCTTCCGAGCTTCGAGGGCGCGATGACCAAGCTCGGCCTGGGCGCCGACGGGGTGAAGACGACTCCTCTGTCGGGCGAGCCGGACCTGCTCCGCGGCCCCTCCCCGGAGGCCGACCGGCTGCTCCAGATGGGCGTCGACGGCACCTACCGGCGCTTCCTCGGGCTGGTCTCGGCGGCCCGGAAGATCCCCGTCGCCCAGGTCGATCAGATCGCCCAGGGCCGGATCTGGGCCGGCGGCACCGCCCACCAGCTCCGCCTCGTCGACGCCTTCGGCGGCCTCGACGACGCCATCCGCGAGGCGGCGCGAAGGGCGAAGCTCGATCCGGACGAAGCCAAAGCGGTGTGGCTGGAGAAGGCGCCCGGCTTCGCGGACCAGCTTTTGATGTCCCTTGCCGGCGGCGACGGCGAAGAGGAAGCCTCGCCCGACGCCTTCAGCCGGCTCGCCGCCAAGCCTCGCCTCAGGATGCTGGCCGCGATCGGCGAAGCCGAGCGGCTGGTCTCCGGCGCCGCCATCCAGGCGCGCTGCCTCGAATGCCCCGGCCATTCCGCGCGTCCGGCCGCGCTGCCGGCGCCGGGGCTGACCGGCTGGCTCTGGCGCCTGCTCGGCGCATGAGGCTGAGGGCCGCGACGCCCGACGACGCCGCGGCCCTCGTCGACATCTACGCTCCCTTCGTCAGGGAAAGCGCGGTGTCGTTCGAGACCGAGCCGCCCGGCGAAGCGGCGATGCGGGCCCGGATCGAAGCGGGAGGCGGCCTCTACCCCTGGCTGGTCGCGGAGGAAGGCGGGACCATCCTCGGCTATGCTTATGCGGCGCGCTTCCGCGACCGCCCGGCCTACCGCTTCGCGGTCGAAACCAGCGTCTACCTCCGCTCCGGCGCCGGTGGACGAGGTCTGGGGCAACGCCTTTACGAGCCGTTGCTCGCCACGCTCGAGGCGCAGGGCTTCACCCAGGCGATCGCCGCGATCACCTTGCCCAACCCGGCCAGCGCCGCGCTGCACGAAAAGATGGGCTTCCGCCGGGCCGGGACCTACGAGCAGGTCGGCTTCAAGCGCGGCGAATGGCGCAGCGTCGGCCTGTGGCAGCGCGCGCTGGCGCCGGCGGCCACCCTGCCGGCCGAGCCCGGCTTCTATCGCGAATAAGCCGGCAGCGACCAGCCGCGCCAGATCGCGGCGCCTCGAAGGGCGAAACCGGCGGC
>DASQJV010000512.1:0-6734 GCA_035630855.1 Allosphingosinicella sp.
CGACGTCGGCGGAATCGCGGATGACAACCGGCTCGTTGACCGGCTGGGCGGAGGTGATCCCCGGGTCGGGTTCGAGCCCGGCACAATCCGACACCGGCGGTGGGCACCAGGGCGGATCGGCCGGGCGAAGCGAATAGACTACGGTCTCGCAGACATGATTGGCCTCGCAGACGGCCTCGCCGCAGCCTTCCTCGACCCGAACGCCGTCGATCCGGCATTCCGCATAATGCGCGGCGAGGAGATAGCGGCCCGGCTTCGGACTCGCGCCCGGCTCGAGCCCGCAATCGCCGTCGGCGAGCCAGAGCAGGTCCTTCGGATCCTCGATCTCGACCGTCTTGCAGGCCACCAGCTCGCGGCCCTGACAGTCGAACGCCACGCCCGCCGAGATGACGATCTCGGCGCCTTTGCGCTCGACCTCGAAGCCGGAGACGATTCCCCAGCCGAGCGCCTCGCGGGTGATCAGCCGGCGGCGGCCGATCAGATAGGCCTGCTCGGATCTATAGTCCGCGACGGTCAGCAGCTTGCCGCGGAAATAGCGGTTGCGCAGGCCGGGGCTGCACGGGCCGCATTCGGTCGCCGTCTTCGGTCCTTGATGCTCTTCGCTCATCGCAGCCTCCTCATCCTTGAGTCACAGCAGCCGGTGCCGGACGGGTGTCGTGCCCTCGCGGTCGAGCCGCGGATCGGCGCGGCCGCCGATAAAGGACGCGCCGAGCCGGCCGCCGTCGCCGATCCGCAACGGCCGCGGCGAGCCGATCGATGTGGGCAGACGGCTTGTTCCGGCCGGCGTCGCGCCGCGCTCGGTCCAGCGCAGGCGCAAGCGAATCCCGGCGGGGATCATCGCGTCCAGCATCTGGCGGACCGCCGAGTCGTAGAGCCGCCGCTCGCCGCCCGACGCCGCGATCGAGACCGACACTTCGGGGGTCGGCGCGATAGAGCCCCGGTCGCAGGGATCGGCGGGACAAAGCGCGGTCCGCCCGAGGACGAGGCGGGCGCCGAGCCGAGGCACGCGCTTGGACGGCCCGGCGAGAAGGGCTGGAAGAGAGCTTCCGGCGAAGCCCGGGCCGCCGAGCGCAATCGCCGCGAGCTGCCCCGTCCGATCGACGATCTCGATGGGACGATCGGGGAAGAGAGCGCCGACCATCGCGAGGAGCCCGCGCCGGGCGCCCCTGCGGGCGAGGATCACCGGAGCCGCGCCGAGCAGCCGGCGCTGCATCGCCACGTCGAGCGACTCGTCGAACGGCAGGCCCAGCATCGCCGCGAGCGCGGGCAACCAGGCGGCATCCGTCCTGTCCGGATCGAGCCGCTCGGCCATGCCCGCGATCCGCGCATCGATCTCTTGGGTGGTCGCCTCGATCACCCCGACGAGACGACGCATCGTGCCGTCGCCGTCGCCCGAACCCCGATAGATCGCCGGGAGGTGTTCGATCAGGCTGGGGCCGTCGTGGAGAATGGCGAGGGCCTCGACACGGGGCGACATCGAAGCGCCGTTACGCATCAGCCGAAGCTCGACCCAGGCGATGGGCTGGCCGGGCGCGTCGATCGGAACGGTGAATCGCTCGGGCGCGTCGCCGCCGCCCGGCTCGCCGACATAGGTGACCCAGCCGGACCAGCAGCCGTCGAGCAATCGGCCCACTCGCTCGAGCCGGGAATCGTCCGGCCTGTCGGGATCCTCGGCGGCCCGCTCCACGCGCGCCCGAAGGTTCTCGTCAGAAGTCGCCGCCCAGCGTATCGAGAGAGTCGCCGATTCCGGAAGCCGGGCTTCGATCTCGGCGCGCTGCCAGCCGCCCGAGAGCGTTTCGGTATCGAGCGCGGGTGTCAGCCGCGCCTCCCCTCCGGCCCGCGCCATCGCCGCGAAGCGACGCAGCTCGACCGCATTCTCCGAACCGAATGCGGCAAATAAGTCGGCGCCGGACAGGACCAGGTCGAGCGGAGCCGAGCCGCCGGTCCAGCGCGCGCGCACGGCGACCGCTCCGTTCGGATCGAGCAGCAGATAGCCCGCTTCGCCATCGTCCCACTCGCCCATGACGAGGAAGCGTCCGCTTCCGCCGAATATCCGCTTGCCGGTGAAGCCGGCGGCCGCTCCGCCCGCCGCCGGACCGGCGCCCCTGCCGGGAAGCGAGTCGAGATCGACCGCGACCCTTCGGCCGCCGGCGGTCGCGATCAGCTCGACACGGCGGCCGTTCGGAGACAGCGCCGCCAGCTTGCCGCCCACCGCGGCGAGGCTGATCGCCCGCTCCGCAAGGAGAAAGCCGCGTCCCTTGCTCCGGCCGGCGGAATCGATCTGCCAGACCCGTTGTTTCCTGAGCAGCCACAAGCCGTCCGAGGCCGCAGGAGCGATATCGCAAAGGCCCGGGAGCGAAATCGTCAGCAGCGGCTGGAGGCTGCGCCGGTCGATCTCGGTCGCCGCGTGCGCCGTCCCGGCCCAGAGCCGGTTGCGCCCGATCAGAAGCCGCCGGATCGCGCCCAGTGCCGGGCCGATGCAGGCGTCGGCCGCCAGCCGGCCCCGAGCGTCGATCCAGAACGAATCGCCGCCGGGCGCGACCGCGAAGGCGAGGACGTCGCCGGGCGGCCGCTCGGCAACAAGCTTGCCCTTCGCCGGGTCGAGGATCATCGTTTCGCCGAGCGCGGCGGTCAGGCACAATCGCCATTGCGCCTCCGTCGCGAAACGATAGCGGGGCGAAGGAAGGCTCATCCGCGCCCTCCGGCCTCGGCGGTGACGTCGGCGGGGTCCGCCACGAGAAGCGGCAATTCGCCGCGGCCAAGGTTGAGCAGATCGACCTGGTTGCCCGCTTCGTCGAGCAGCGCCAGCGAGCCGATTCCGGTCACGCCCTCGACCCGCCGGATCCAACCGCCGAGCGTGCTCGCCGACAATGACCGGCCCAGCGGCCAGGCCCGGCTCTTGCCGCCGTCCGGTGTGAGCCGCGCCTCGAGCTCGGCCCTGACGGCTCGAGCCACCTCTTCGGGCCGCGATCCCTTGCGCGCGACGATATGCGCCTTGACCCGAAGCCGCCGCCAGCGCGCCGGAGCGACGACCAGGCGCTCGCCAAGCGGCATTCGCGGCGACAGCATATTCGCTACCGACCGGCACCAGGCCGGGGTTTCGGTGCCGCTGCCCTGGCGGCTCACCACCAGGGTCCGGGTGGCGGCGACCGCGGGCCGGAGGCGGCCCGGCTCCCATCCTTCTTCCACCTCGGCGCGGCGAAGGCCGAACGAATCGGGCAGGTCCAGAGCGGCCGCCGCGATCTGGCGCGAGGCGGTGAAGCTGCGCCGGCCGCGCAGCTCCTGCCGCGCTTGAGCCAGCAGCCCGGCCACCGAGGGGCGGTCCTCGCCGCCCCGGATCGGCTGCCGGTTGAGCCATTTGCCGGGGCGTCCGGCCAGGGTCCAGCCGAGCCGTCCGGCGATATTGCCCTGCGCTCCGCAGGTCAGCATCAGATCGACGAGGATCGCCGCGCCAGGGCCGATTCGAGCGCCGTTGACGCCGTTGCCGACGCGGAAGGCGATCTCGCTGCCGTCCCTCTTCTCGGTCACGCCAAAGAATCGTTCCCCCGGAGCGGCCCGGTCCGGATCGCCCCGCCGCCAGCGGACCAGCCTGTCCTTTTCCTCGACCCACAGCTCCGGCGCCGCCGCGGCGCTCCCCGGCTCGACGAGCTGCCAGACCCTTTCGCCGGCCGGCTCGTCGCTTCCGAACCGGGCCCTCGGATCGATGACGAGCCGCTGCCCCGGCCTGCCGTTGCCGCGCTGATCGTCGATCTTGAAATGCGCCCGCTGAGCGACCGGGAGGGCGTTGATGTCGATCCGCCTCAGACGCGGCATCAAGGCCGCATGAGGGGCCGGCCGAAGCACCAATTGGTGCCGAAGAGCGCCGATATGCGGCCCTCCTTCCGGCAGATGGACGATCATCGCGCCGCCACGCTGCATCGCCGCGCTGGTGTCGAGCGGACAGGCGAGCCGGGTTTCCCGGCCGGCCGGGTCGCGATAATAGAGCCTGAGTCGGCCGAACGGCGCCGCAGCCGCAAGCTGCTGGCCGCGGCCGACAACGTCGATTCCCAGGGAAAGCCGGACCGGCCCCGGAAGAAACTGCCCGGCCAGCTTCAGGACAAGCGCGGAGCCGGGCTCGGGCGGCTCCCCGAATGCGGAATAGCTCGCCCGCGCCTGGCGGTTGACCGCGCTGTGATCCACCGCTCCCCAGGGGCCCTCGCCGATCACCGCTTCGAGCGTCAGCGGGACGATCGTGACCCGGCGGATCGTCTCGACCCGCGGCGCCGGATCGCCCGCCGGCAGCAGGATCGAGCCGGCCGGGACGTCGAACTGCGCCGGGGGCGGCGCTTCGGGGTAGAGCACGCCCCGGGCCGGAACCGCGCAGCGCTGCCGCACTCCGAGAAGCGCCGCCATAGCCAGCCGCTCGTCGAGCCGATTGCGTCCGAGCGAATAGATCTGGGTGTCGCCGAGCCAGGCCAGCAGGTCGAGCAGGGTGATTCCGGGATCGTGATAATTATAGTCGGTCCAGCTGTGGGCGAGGAGCGGCAGCCGGCCGCGCCCGATCGCGAGCAGCGCGTCGAAGTCGAGATCGTCGAGCGATGGGGCGAGCGGGATCATCGCGCCGGGCTCAGCGCCTGCTCGACATGCACGTCGGCCGCGGCGAGAGTTATCAGGACATGGCCGCCGATCGCGGGCGGAGGCGGTTCCCGCTCCTCCCGGTCCAGCCGGAATATTTCGAGCCCGGCGATATTGGCCCGGGAAGCGACCGGCTCGAGCGCCGCCGACACCAGATCGTCCGCCGGGACGGCGCCGATCGGCCATCCCGTCCCATCGAGACCGCCCGTGGCCGGGTCGAGCAGCGCCGCGAGGATCGCCCGAGCCTCGGCCGCCAGCTCCGGAAAGGCGTCGGGATCGTCCGGATCGAGCAGCAGCTCGACGGCGATCGGCAGAAGGACGGGTGGAACCGCCACCAGGCCGCCGGCCCGGCGAAGGCCGTAAGCCCCGTCCTCGGTGACGGCGCGGGCGAGTGCCCGCAGAAGCGCCGGCGAAGGACTCGGATCGCGGCCATTGGCCGCCACGACCAGCCGTATCGCGCCGCCGCAGAGCCGCGCCCGGGCCTGCGCCACTTCGGGCGAGAAGGCGGTCGCGAAATCCTCCAGGTCGGCGAGGGTCAGGATTCGCCCGCCGTGACGCAGTTTGGCCGGGGCGCGGCGGCGCGCCGCTTCCGGCGCCTCGACGTCGCTTCCGCCCGCGCCTGCGGTAAGAGCCGCGACCTTCTCGACTCCGGCGACCGGCGAGACCAGCTGCAATGTGCCGCCCGCCGGCACCTTGTTGCCGCCGGCGCCCTGGACGTAGGCGAAGGAGACGGCGAGGATCTCGCTGCCGAGCGGCGGAATCGCTCCGTTTCGGCCGTTGCCGAAGTTCAGCAGCCCGGTCTGCTGATCGAGCTCGAAGACGCGCGAGTCCGGCCCTTCGCCGGAGAGATCCTCGGTCAGCCGCCATGCCACCCACGGGCCGGGCATCTCGCCGGCGGCCGGGACGACGTCGAAGCCGGGTTCGGCCGCCTCCTCGTCGCTCACATCCTCGCGCACCCGAAGGACCAGGCTGCTCGCCTGGACCGGCGCTCTCGAGAGGCGGAAGACCTGATCGGGGCTGCCGGAGGAATGACCGAGGCTTTCCAGAGCCCGGGTTTCGATCGACAGGGCCTCGACCGCGTTCAGATAGACTCCGCGCACCCTCGGCGCCCAGCCCGAATCCCCGCCCTCCGGCGCGATCCTCAGCCAGTGGCCGGTGCTTCCGGCCAGCTCCGTTTCGTCGGGCGGCTGCGGACAGGACAGGATGAGGATGCCCGGCTCGCTCAGCCCGAAGGTCGTGTCCTTGACGATCTCGACCCGCTCGAACCGGCCGTTGCGGAGCGCGTCGGCGCGCAGCCGCCCCGGCAACTGGCCGCGGCCCAGATCGAAATAGAGCGCGAGGGAATCGGCGCGGAACGCCTTGTCGAATCCGAGCAGGAGGCCGCGGCCGAAGGACTCGCCCGGCGCGCCGTCCGAAGCGGGGTCCGGCTGTTCGCCGCCGAGGCAGGGATTGTCGCAGCGGTCCGAAGCGCCGGGCGAGTCGCACGGGTCCGGCTCGGCGATTTCGGACGGCGACAACGGGCAGGGTTCGTCGCAGGAATTGCCGGCGGCGGCGGGGCCCGCGACTTCATGCAGCGGCGGCGCCGGGTTCATCAACTCGGCCACCGAAGCGAAGACCGGTATCTCCATCGCCGAGTCGTTGGCGCCGGTGCGATTCACGATTCCCAGATTGTCCTCGGTGAGGACGATCTCCGGCGGAACCAGTTCGCGCGCGCAGAATCCGACCTTCAGCGAGGTGACGTAGGGAGCCCGGACGTTCGATGTGTCGCGCTCGATCGTCTGGGTCGAATCGCCGGCGACGGGCACGTCCTTGTGCGAGACCGCGCTGACCTTCGCCTCGCCATAATCGCCGCCGCTGAGGCGGGCGCGAATCCAGTAATTCTTCCGGCCCGCCACCTCGGTTTCCTCGATGTCGGACGGCACGTCGAAGAACAGGCCGCCGCTGAACAGGAGGTTCGCGGTGCTGTCCCTGAGGTTTCCGATGGCGAGCGCCCACCAGGAATGGCCGTTCCAATATTCCCAGGACAGAGCGGGGTTGGTCGGCTGGTTCGGACCGATCGAGCTCCAGGTCCATGAGGCCGGCGTTCCGACGAAGCGCGCGATCAGGCCCGAGACGGCCGA
>DASQJV010000513.1:0-7618 GCA_035630855.1 Allosphingosinicella sp.
GTCTATCTGCCGCTCTACGCCTTCGGAGTGCCGGTGGTCAGGACCCTGGCCTTCCTGGTCAGCGTCGCCGGGATCGCCCTGGTGCTCCGCCCGGCCCTCGCGGCCTCGCTCGGCTGACCGTCATCCCAGCGAAGGCTGGGATCCCAGGGAGCATAAGGCACCCGCGCCCTTCACCCGCCGGGGCCCCAGCCTGCGCTGGGGCGACGATATCACCACGAATAGGGATTCTCGCGCTCGTGGCGGGGCGGGACGGGGACGTCGCGTATCTCGGCGATGATCCCGTCGCCGCAGCGTATCGCCACCCCGCCGTAGCGCTTGATCGCCGGGAAGACGCCGCGGACCTCGTGGGTCACCGGACGGGCGCCCGCCTCGGCCGAGCCCTCGGTTCGGACCCGGACCTGCTGGATCGGCTCGTCGAGCTTGGCGACCGGCCCCTCGGCGAGGCTCGCATAATAGCCGCCCGCGGTGGTCACCTTGCCGGTGACGACGAGCTTGCGCCGCAAATAGGGTATCGGGCTCGAGGTCGAGGAGAATTCGACATGCGCCTTCCAGTCCGACGAACCGAGCACGTGGCAGGGCGCATAGCCGGTCTCGCGGATCGGCCCGTCGAGCGCGCATCCCGCCGGGAGCATCAAAAGGAGCGCCATCGCCGATCGGCGGCCGAGCTTCGGAGAGGGGAGGAGTTTTCGCATCGCCACGTGCCTTAGCCGGTCGCCGCCAACGCGGCTAGACCGCTGCCTCGGCCGCGGCGGCGGCTCGGTGGGAGCGAAGGCCTTCGCCGACGAAGATGGCGAGAGCGACCCAGATCGCTGCGAAGCAGACGATGTGGGCCTTGGTCAGCGGCTCGCCGAAGACGAGCACGGCGAGGAGGAACTGGATCGAAGGGGCGACATATTGGAGGAAGCCCAGGGTCGAATAGGCCAGCCTTTTCGCCGCGGCGGTGAAGAGGAGGAGCGGGATGGCGGTGACCGCACCGCCCAGGACGAGCAGCAGGTCGGTGAGCCGGCTGTGGAGGAAGGCGCCGTCGCCGGTCCGGCTCAGCCAGACCAGCCAGGCGAAGGCGAGCGGCGCCAGGAACAGGGTCTCGATCGAGAGACCCTCCAGCGACTCGACCGGAGCGACCTTGCGGAGGAAGCCGTAGGTGGCGAAGCTGGCGGCGAGGGTGAGGCTGATCCAGATCGCCTCGCCGGCGCCCACCGCCAGGATGGCGACTCCCGCGCCGGCCAGGAATACCGCCCCCTTCTGAAGCCGGCTGAGCTTCTCCTTGAGCAGGAAGACCCCGAGCAGGACGTTGACCAGGGGGTTCAGATAATAGCCGAGGCTGCCCTCGAGAACATGCCCGCTGACAACGGCATAGATATAGACCAGCCAGTTGACTCCGATCAGCACCGCCGTGAGCAGCAGGGTGAGGGCGACCCGCGGGCTGGCCAGGGCCGCCCGGATTCCCGCCCATCTCCGCCACAAGGTGGCGAGGGCGCCGAGGAAGATGAGCGACCACAGGATCCGGTGGGCGACGATCTCGATCGCTCCGACATGGGTCAGCGCCTTGAAGTAGAGCGGCATCACGCCCCAGAGCGCGTAGGCGCCCAGCCCCATCAGGAGGCCGGATCGGGTGCGGGCGGCATCGGTCACCGAGGCGCGGGTAGCGGAGGGTGGGAGCGGCGACAAGCATTTGGCGTGCCGCCACGAAGGGGCTAGGATCGGCCTTCGACAAAAGGGAGAGAGAATGATCCGTCCGAGCCTCTGCGCCGCCATCGCCGCCGCCTTGCTTTGCGCCTGCGACGGGGATGTCCGTCCCGAGGAGCCTGACAATCCGGTGACCGACAACCGCGTCTCGGCGGAGGGCAAGGCCGAGGAAGGCAAGATCTCGCTAAAGATGCCCGGGGTGGACATGACCCTCAGCCTTCCCAAGGGGGTGGCCGACGAGGCCCGCGCCGAGCGCGACAGCAAGCTCCTCTACCCGGGCGCGATCCTGCGCGGGATGGCCGTCGCCGCCGGCCCGGACAGCGACAAGAGCGGCGACAGCGAGGTCGAGATCCGCTTCTCGACCGCCGACCCGCTCGACAAGGTCGCGGCCTGGTACCGCGACCCCGCCCGCGCCGACGGCTTCCAGCTGGAGCGGGCGACGAAGGACGGGGAGTCTTGGCTCGTGACCGGAGTGCAGAAACGCGACGAGCATGGTTTCAGGCTGCGGCTGACCCCTCGCGCGGGCGAGGGCACCAACGGCCAGCTCACGGTCCGCCACCGCGACTGAAGGAGGTCCGATGGCCGCGCTCGCCGACCCGGAGGAAGTGCGGCTCCACCTCGTCGCGGCGGCCCGGGCCGGGACGGCGCTCAGCTACGGCGAGCTTCTCGGGAGGCTCGGCTATTCCTTCTCGAGGCCCAAGATGCGGGCGCTGTGCAAGATCCTCGGGACCGTCGACGAGGCCGGCGCCCTGCGCGGCGAGCCCGAGCTGGCGGTGCTCGTCGTCCGCCAGAGCGACGGCCTTCCGGGCCAGGGCTGGTGGGTCGCGGGCGGCGGCCGCTCGCGAGGCTATGAGGGGCCCTGGGAAGGGCCGGAGGCGCGGCGCTTCATCGATCGGGTCCAGTCGGAAAGCTTCGCCTTCTGGAAGTCCCGAAGCGGGACAGCGGACGGCGACACCCCCGGTTAACCATCTCTCGTCACCCATTTTGCGCTCGAATGCGCCATAGCGGCGGCTCCAAGGAGTCCCTTCGATGACCGACCGCGCCTTTCCGCTGCTTCGCCTGACCGCTCTCGGGGCGGCGCTCGCGCTCGCCGCCTGCAACCGCGGCGGCGGCGAGGACAATCTCGCCGACCTTGCCAACGACGCCGATCCGGCGGTGACCAGCGCCCTCAACGACCAGATCCTCGTCGACGAGAATCTCGTCGCCCAATCCAACAAGAACGCCGCCCGGCCCTCGCCGACTCCGGCGGGGGCGCCCTATCCGGCTCCTGACGCCGCTCCCTCCGCCTCAGGCAAGGCCGCGCCCGCCGCGCTCGCCGGTCCGAAGGGCTGCTCGGATGCCAATCGCTTCGATTACAACATGGCCTGGGCCGGCCGGCTGGCGCCCAACTTCCCGGTCTATCCGGGCGGAAAGGTGACCGAGGCGGCCGCGAACAATTCGGGTGGCTGCAGCACCCGGGCCGTCACCTTCGCGACCGCGGACGACTGGCAGCGGGTGCTCAACTGGTATCATACCAAGGCGGTTCGCGCCGGCTATTCGTCGGAGCACCAGATCCGCGACGGCGACCATATCCTCGCCGGCGCCAACGAGGGCGACAAGGGCGCCTTCTACCTGATCGTCACGCCCAAGCTGAAAGGCTCGGAAGTCGCCCTGATCGCCAATAACGGGCGTTGAACCGTCGCCCCAGCGAAGGCTGGGGAAAGGCGCCGACGTCATCACCCGCGGGGAGGCCAGCCTTCGCTGGCATGACGGGTGGCACTGGCGCCACTCGCTCCGCCCCGCTACATCGCCGCCATGCCCAGCCTTCTCCTCGTCATGATCGGCGGCGCCGCCGGCGCCGTGCTGCGCTGGGAGTTCGGCCGTTTGGCGCTGGCCCGGTTCGGCCCCGGCTTCCCCTGGGGCACTCTGGGCGTGAACCTGATCGGCGGGCTGCTGATGGGGGTGCTGGCCGGGGCCATGATAAGCGAGGGCCAGTCCGACCGGCCGCTCTGGCTGCTGCTCGCCGTCGGCCTGCTCGGCGGCTTCACCACCTTCTCGGCCTTCAGCTTCGACCTTTTCGCGATGCTCGAGCGCGGCCGCTCCGGCACGGCGTTGCTCTACGCGGCCGCCTCGGTGCTCGGCTCCCTCTTCCTCCTCGCCCTCGGCTGGTGGGCCGCCCGGGCGGCGCCATGAGCGACGTCCGCCAGTTCACCGTCGCGCCCGACGACGACGGCATCCGCCTCGACCGCTGGTTCAGGCGGCACCTGCCCGAGGCGAGCTTCAACACCGTGTCGCGCTGGGCGCGGACCGGGCAGCTGCGGGTCGACGGCAAGCGCGCCGCGCCCGGCGACCGGATCGAGACCGGCCAGTCGATCCGGGTTCCCCCCGCCGAGCCGGCCGCCGCGGCGCCGGCCCGGGCGAAGCCGGAACGGAAGTCGCTGAGCGAGGACGAGATCGCCTTCGTCAACGAGATCGTCATCCACCGCGATCCCCAGGCGATCGTGGTCAACAAGCCGCCCGGCCTCGCCACCCAGGGCGGGACGAAGACCCCAACCCATCTCGACGGCCTGCTCGACGGGCTCGCCGACGACAAGGGCAACCGGCCCAAGCTCGTCCACCGGCTCGACAAGGACACGTCCGGAGTGCTCCTCGTCGCCCGAACCGCCCGGGCCGCCGGCTTCTTCTCCAAGGCCTTCTCGGGCCGGACCGCGCGCAAGGTCTATTGGGCGATCGTCACCGGAGTGCCCGACATCGCCGACGGCTATATCGACCTGCCGCTCGCCAAGCAGCCCGGCACCGGCGGCGAGAAAATGCATGTCGAGGAAGGCGAGGGCGGCCTGCCCGCGAGGACCCGCTACCGGATGATCGAGCGCGCCGGCAACCGCGCCGCCTGGCTGGAGCTCCAGCCGCTGACCGGCCGGACCCACCAGCTCAGGGTCCACATGGCGGCGATCGGCCATCCCATCCTCGGCGACGGCAAATATGGCGGCCCGGACGCCTTCCTGACCGGAGCGATCAGCCGCAAGCTCCATCTTCACGCCCGCCGGCTGCGGATCGACCATCCCGACGGCGGCTCGATCGACGTCACCGCCGACCTTCCGACGCACTTCGCCGAGACGATGGCGAACCTGGGCTTCGACCGCGAGCTGGGCGACCTCCCCCTCGACGAGGTCAAGTTCTCCGAGACTCCGGAAGGCAAGCGCCGGGCCGCCTCGGCGGCCGCCAAGTCGCGCCGCAAGGAACGCAAGGGCGAACGGCGCAGCCGGGGGCGGACCTGATGCATCCCAACCGGAAATTCCACATCACCGACCGCGAGGCGATGGCGGCGCTGGTGAGCGAGCTCGGCTTCGGCGTGCTGTTCGTGTCGACCCCGGACGGCCCTCGAGCGGTGCACGTGCCGGTGCTGCTGGACGGCGACCGGCTGCGGTTCCACGTGTCGCGGGGCAATGCGGTCTATTCCGCTTTGGCGGCCGGCGCCCCCGCCCTGTTCGTCGCCAACGGCCCGCACGCCTATATCAGCCCTGAATGGTACGGGCTCGAGGATCGGGTCCCGACCTGGAATTACGTCGCGGTCGAGCTCGAGGGTCCGGTGCGCCCGCTCGATCCGGAGGCCCTGGTCCGGCTGGTCGACGATCTTTCCGCCGAGAATGAGGCTCGGCTGGCGCCGAAGCCGCCCTGGACCAAGGCCAAGATGAGCGAGGGCCGTTTCGAGGGCCTGCTCAAGGCGATCGCCGGCTTCGAGATGCACGTCGCCGACTGGCGCGGAACCGCCAAGGTGGACCAGGACAAGCCCGACGAGGTACGCAACCGGATCGCCGACGCGCTCGCCGAGCGGGGCGAGCGGGACATGGCGGCGACGATGAGGATGAAGGCACTGCCATGACCCCGCAAGACGACGAGACCCTTTGGCGTAACCGCTTCATCGCCATCAACCTGGTCCGGATCGGCGGCACGATCGTCGTCCTCATCGGTCTCGCCCTCTGGCACAGCGACCTGCTCGTCGAGGGCGGCTCGCTCGCGGTCGGGCTGCCGATCACCCTGGCCGGGCTGGTCGCGAGCTTCTGGGGGCCCAAATGGCTTGCCGGCCGGTGGAGGACCCCGCCCGGACCATGAAGCGCTTCTACAAGCTGGCGACCGTCTCCCCGGAGGCGGGTGGAGTCGCTATCCTTCTCGACGGACGTCCGGTGCGCACCCCGGGCCGCAACCTTCTGCGGGTCCCGACCGAAGAGCTCGCAGAGGCGATCGCGGAGGAGTGGAACGGGCAAGGCGAGGAGATCGACCCGCGCGCGATGCCGCTCACCGGTCTTGCCAACGCCGCCATCGACCGGGTCGAGCCGGACCCGGCCGCCTTCGCCCTGACCCTGGCCGAATATGGCGGCAGCGACCTGCTCTGCTATCGGGCTGAGGGGCCCGAATCGCTGGTCGAGCGGCAGAGCCGGCTCTGGGACCCTTTGCTCGGCTGGGCCCGAACCCGTTTCGGAATCGAGATCGAGACCACGGCCGGGGTGATGCATCGCCGCCAGCCCGCCGAGACGCTCGATCGGCTCGGCCGGGCGGTCGCGGCGCGCGGCGCCTTCCAGCTCGCCGGACTGGCGCCTCTGGTCACCATCGCCGGCTCGCTGATCATCGCCCTCGCCCTCGCCGAAGGAGCGATCGGGCTCGAAACCGCCTGGGACGCGGCGATGCTCGACGAAGCCTGGCAGGCCGAGCAATGGGGCGCCGACCCGCTCGCCGCCGCGTCTCTCGAGAACCGGCGGCGCGAGTTCGAGGGCGCCTACCGTTTCCTTACGCTTCTGTAGCCGTCGGGGCCTCAGCCGAGGCGGGGC
Source organism: Allosphingosinicella sp. (assembly GCA_035630855.1). GTDB lineage: Bacteria > Pseudomonadota > Alphaproteobacteria > Sphingomonadales > Sphingomonadaceae > Allosphingosinicella. The sequence goes on from DASQJV010000513.1 coordinate 6,492, forward strand.
GGTGATTCGGGAGGAACCACCGAGCGATCACCAGTCCGGCAAGGATGAACGAAACGGTCTCAGCGACGAACGAGTAGATCCAGTGGCCCCAGCCGTAATGGGCGAAGATCGGCATCGCCAGATAGACCCAGGTCGTGAAGCCGAGGGAGAAGAGGACGACCAGCCTGGCGACTCCGGCAAAGCTTCGGCCGCCGCCGCCGACCGCGGCTAGACCGAAGGCGATGAGCAGTCCGGTCAGCACCGCGACGATGAAGCCGGGCAGAAGCATGCCCATGTCGTCCCTGGAGAATCCGCCTGTGTTGAAATGCACGGTCGCGATCGGACCCTTGCCGTAGAGGACCGTTCCCTGCGGCGTTCCGGCATAGGGAATCTCGTAGGTTCCGGTGCCGGTCTTGGTGAGGTTCTGCGCCAGCGCGCTCTGCACGGCGGCGCCTTCCGCATCGCCGGCCTTGGAGAAAGCCAGCTCGCTCAGCGGGGTCGCCCAGAAGATGAATCCCATGACGAACAGGATGATTCCGCCTACCAAGCCGCCGATCACAGTGCGTATCATGTCAGCTCTCCCCTTTTGTTTGGGGTGAGCCTACGCCCAATTGGGGCAGTGGCAAAGCTTTGCGCTACGCCGCGGGAATGACGAGTCTCTTCGGCCGGACCCGCTCGCTCAGCCGATCAGCTCGCGGACGAAATCGTGGAGGAAGACCCGGCGGGTCGCCTTCAGCCGCTCGGCCTTGAGGATGTTGTGGACCAGCTCGCGGCATTTGCCGGCGTCGTTGTTGATCAGCACGTAATCATATTCGGCCCAGTGGCTGATCTCGGCGGCGGCGCGCTCCATCCGCCGGCGGATCACCTCCTCGGTATCGGTGCCGCGGGTGCGCAGGCGCCGTTCCAGCTCCTTCATCGACGGCGGCAGGATGAAGACCCGGACGATGTCGGGATCGACCTGCTTCAATTGCTGGGTGCCCTGCCAGTCGATGTCGAGCAGGACGTCGCGGCCGCCCTCGATCGTCTTCAATACCTCGCTTTTGAGAGTGCCGTATCGGTGGCCGAAGACATGCGCCCATTCCAGGAAATGGCCGGCGGCGACCAGCGAATCGAAGCCGGTATCGTCGACGAAATGATAATCGCGCCCG
>DASQJV010000514.1:0-5336 GCA_035630855.1 Allosphingosinicella sp.
GTCGAAATCGAGGAGCGGCACGAGGCCACCCGCGAGCGGTTGCGGAAGGGAGAGGCGCTCGAGGCGGCGAAAGACCTGCGCAACACGGCGGAGGTCGAGGTCGACGAGGAGCGAAAACAGAAAAAGCCGAAGAAAGGCGCCAAATCCCCTCCCACGGAGAAAGAAGCAAAGCTGCAGGAGCTCGAGGCCAAGGTGGGGGTGGCCGGCCAGGAATACGCCGGCGCGATCCAGGCCGAGGACAAGGCCACGGCCCATGACGCCTTGCTGAAGGAGGCCGACGCATCCCGGACGGTCGCCGCGGATGCGCTGGCGGCGGCCCAGCAGGCGAGCAGCGGAGCGACCGGACCGGCCGCCGCGCTCGGAACCCTGGTCGCGGCGGCCGACTCGGCGCTCGGCTTTTATCGCGATGCGGCGAAGTTCCGGGCCACGACCGCGGCCTCCAAGGCCCATGTGGCCGACACCAGGACGAAGGCCGAAGCGGCCGTCGCAGCCGCGGAGACGCAGGCCAGATCGCTCGATGCCCAGAATCCGGCGCGGGCGACTTTCGGCCCGGTCATCGCCGCCCAGAAAGCCTGGCTCGCCGCGCTCGTGCGAGTCACCGACAACGCAACCACAAGCGAGCGGCTCCGCGCGTTCGAGAGCTTCGTCAGATCGAACAACATCGCGCCGCCGACCGAATATGCAGGCACCGGGATCTATGACTTCTACGCGGAATCCTATGCGCTCTACGTCCTGGATCCGACCTTCCTGAAGAATAACCGCCCGAAATTGTTCGACTGGTTCGAGGTGAATCGATGATGCGATCGCGTTTCCCGGCGGCAGGCAAGGCCATGCGGCCATGACCGGCTATTCGCGCTCGCCCAAGCTGGTGAAGGCCGGGATCGTGCTGATCGATCCCGACAGCGGCTCGATCGTCGGCTCGATCGCGCTCCAGTATAATTCGGAGACGCTGACCCGAAGCCTCGCCATCCAGGCGGTGGGCGAGGACGGCGACCGGAGCCAGGCATTGCGAATCCGGGGGCCCGCGGTCGAGACCTTCACCCTAGAGGCGGTGCTCGACGCCACCGACCAGCTCGAATTCCCCGACAGCAACGCCGCCGCCGCCGAGGCCGGCCTGTTCCCGCAGATCTCGGCGCTCGAGGCCCTCGTCCACCCGACTTCGGCGCAGCTCAGGAACCAGGACGCGCTCGCCTCCGCCGGCACTCTCGAGATCGCGCCGATGGAGGCGCCGCTCGCCCTGTTCATCTGGAGCCGCAACCGGGTCGTGCCGGTGCGGATCACCGAATTGTCCGTGACCGAGGAGGCGTTCGATCCCAACCTCAACCCGATCCGGGCGAAGGTCAGCCTGTCGCTTCGCAGCCTCTCGGTCGACGATCTGGGCTTCTCCCATCGCGGCGGCGGCCTGTTCATGGCTTATTTGGCGGCCAAGGAGCGCCTCGCCCAGAAAGTCGCCGGAGCGCCGCTCGCCGCGTTCGGCGTGAGCAGCATCGATGGCTGACACGCTCTCCGCCCTCTTCGGCGCGGGCCTTCTGCCCAAGACCGACTTCCCGCCGGAAAGCCGCTACCACGGCTCCGAGGTCCGCAGCTTCACCGCGCCCGACGGCGTCGAGATCGTCTATCTCGCGCGCCGCTTCGTGCCCGAGCCGGGGCGGTTCCGGACGCTGTCGGTCCATGTCGTCGCTCAGGGCGAGCGGCTCGACATGGTCGCCGCCCGCCTGGTCGGCGACCCCGAGCAATATTGGCGGCTGTGCGATTCGAACGGAGCGCTCTGGCCCGAGGAGCTCGAAGCCTCCGAGGCGAGGGTCAGGATCACCTTGCCGGCCGACGTTCCGGGCACGGAGGAAGGCCGGTGATCAAGGGCCTCAACCTCACCCTGATGATGGGCCCGGGGGTTCCGCTGGCCGCGCCGCGCTCGGTCCTCGACGCGCTCCAGTCGGTCCGGGTGACCAGCGAGACGACGGCGACTCCGAGCGGATTCGAGCTGACCTTCTCGGTGGAGAAGAATTCGCCTCTGATCAGCCTCTTCCTGCTGTCCGGAGGAGCCGCGATCCCCTTCTTCCGGGTGCTCCTGATCGTCTCCATGTCGGGCCGTTCGGAGACCCTGATCGACGGGGTCGCGACCCAGACCCAGCTGTCGCCCGGAAGCAACGGCGGAGCGGCGACTCTGACCGTCCAGGGCAAGGACATGACCGCGGCGATGGACGTCATCCCGTTCGACGGCCTGCCCTACCCGGCCATGCCGCCCTTCGCCCGGGTCGCCCTGATCCTCGCCAAATACGCCTTCCTCGGAGTGATCCCGAAGATCATCCCCTCGCTCGAGGGGCCGCCGATCCCGATCGAGAGGATCCCGCGCCACCAGGGCACCGATCTCACCTACATGCGGGCCCTGGCCGAGGAGGCCGGCTACGTCTTCCGGATGGACCCGGGGCCGACGGTCGGGACCAGCTTCGCTTATTGGGGCCCCGAAATCCATATCGGCGCGGCGCAGCCCGCGCTGACCGTCGACAGCGGCCATGCCGACAATGTCGAGGGCCTGTCCTTCCGCTTCGACAAGGAAGGGACGGAGATCCCAATCGTCTTCATCCACAATCAGGCGACCCACGCGCCGATCCCCATCCCGATCCCGTCGTCCATCCCGTTCCTGCCCCCGCTCGGGCTGGTGCCGCCGCTGCCGCCCAAGATCACCCCGCTCGACACCGCGCATCTCGATCCGGTCGCCGCCCTCGTTCGCGGCTTCGCCTACGCCGCCCAGCATTCCGCCGCGGTGCGAGGCTCGGGAACCGTCGACGTGCTGCGCTACGGCCGGACCCTGAAGGCGGGGGGAACGGTCGGCGTGCGCGGCGCCGGAATGGCGTTCGACGGCGACCATTTCGTCGAGCGCGTGACCAGCAACCTCACGCGCGACTCGTTCAAGCAGGAATTCTCGCTGACCCGGAACGGCCTGCTTCCGACCACCGGGAGCGTCGCAATATGACCTCGGCAACCAAATTCTGGGGCAAATATCGCGGGACGGTGGTCAACAACATCGACCCGATGATGATGGGCCGGATCCAGGCGATCGTCCCGGCCGTGTCGAACATCGTCCTGACCAGCTGGGCGACGCCTTGCCTGCCGGTGGCCGGGATCCAGACCGGCATGTACGCGGTCCCTCTCATCGGCTCCAACGTCTGGATCGAGTTCGAGGCCGGCGACCAGGATCATCCGATCTGGACCGGCTGCTTCTACGGAACGGCGGCGGAGGTTCCGGCGCTGGCCCTGACCGTCCCGCCGGTCGTCCCCGGGATCACCTTCCAGACGCCGCTCCAGAACGGCGTGTCGATCAACGACGTCCCCGGCCCGCTCGGCGGGATCGTGATCAAGAGCGCGACCGGGGCGACCCTGATCGTCAACGACACGGGAATCTACATCCAGAACGGCAAGGGGGCGAGCCTGCTCATGGTCGGCCCCTCCGTCACCATCAACAACGGGGCGCTGACCATCGTCTGAGGAGTGAGGAAATGCCGGGTCCAGTGCTGCATCTCGGAGCGACCGTGCTCTGCGCCCATGGCGGGCAGGCGACCCCGGCCGCGCCCTTCCCGCGGGTGACGGTGAGCGGCCAGCCGGTGGTGACCCTTGCCAGCCCGTGGGTGATCGCCGGCTGCCCATTCGTTCCGACCGGAGGCAACGGCCCTTGCGTCACCGCCAGCTACGTGACCTCGGCGGCGCGGGTCTTCGCCGGCGGCGCGCCCGTGCTTCTCCAGGACAGCATGGCGGTCTGCACCCCGACCGGGACTCCGACCATCCACGCCGTCGTCCAGCCGCGCGTGATCGGGAGCTGATCCGGTGCTTCTGGCCTATCCCTTCCATTTCGACGGGCGGCAGCGGACCGCCGAGACGGACGGCGCCGCCCATGTCCGCCAGCTGATCGAGCAGCTTTTGTTCACCCAGCCGGGCGAGCGGGTGAACCGGCCCGATTTCGGCTCCGGCGCGATGCAGCTCGTCTTCGCCCCGGCCTCGCCGGAGGTCGCCGCCACCGTCGAGTTCCTGATCCGGGGCGGACTCCAGCAATTCCTCTCCGACCGCATTTCCGTCTCACAGGTCTCGGTCGAGGCGGTCGAATCGAAGCTTCTGATCGCCATCGACTACGTCATCCTCGCCACCGGCGAGGTCTCGTCCGTCACCTTCGAGCGGGAGACGGGCGGATGATCTACCGCTGCTGCGACGAGACGAGGCGCCGGCGGGTGCGCGACCAGGCGGGCGTCAACGGCATCGACTATATCGAGGTCCTCGACCGCGAGGCGCCCGCCGGCTCCCCCCGGCAGCGCACCCTGCTGCTGCGCTTCGTCAAGACCGCGCCCGCGCTCACCCTCGACAATTTCGAGCTGAGCGGGGGCGAGCGGATCACCGGCATCGAGCTGCTCTGGGCGACCCGCGCCGACGCGCCGGACGCGGGGCTGGTCACTCCGGCCGAAGCCGCCTTCCTCGGCGCGCTTCCGAATCCGGACGAGGTCATCGCCCTGAGAACCAGCGCCCGAGGCGATTATTCCACCTACACGCTGCACCTGGTCGCCTCGCCCGCGTCGCTGGCGCCGCCCGCCGGGATCGATCCCCTGCTCGCCCGGGTGTCCTTCTCGTTCAAGGTCGAATGCCCGACCGAGCATGATTGCGCGCCCAGTCACCTGTGCCCCGATCCGCCGGAGGAGGCGCCGCGGATCAACTATCTGGCCAAGGATTACCGCAGCTTCCGCCGCCTGATGCTCGACCGGATGGCGCAGACCATTCCGGATTGGGGCGAGCGGAACGCGGCGGACCTCGGAGTGGCGCTGGTCGAGACGCTCGCTTATGTCGGCGACCGGCTCTCCTACGCCCAGGACGCCATCGCCACCGAGGCCTATCTGGGAACCGCCCGGCTGCGCTCCTCGGTCAGGAAGCATAGCCGCCTGGTCGATTACGCCATGCACGACGGGTGCAACGCCCGCGCCTGGGTGCAGGTCCAGGTCGAGGGCGATCCGGTCGACGTCGCTCCGGACGACACCAAGTTCCTGACCCGGGTGTCCGGGGCCGATCTGCTGGTCCCTCCCCCGTCGGCGGACCCGCTGTTCGACCGCCTGCTCCTGCAGAAGCCGACCGTGTACGAGCCGCTGCACGAAAAGCGCCTGTTCGAGGAGCTCAACCTCATTCGCTTCCACGACTGGGGCGACGGCGAATGCTGCCTTCCCAAGGGCGCCGTGAGGGCGACCCTGCGCGGCGACCTGCCGATGCTCGCCGCCGGCGACATATTGGTGTTCGAGGAAGCTCTCGGCCCGCGCACGGGCAATCCGGCGGATGCCGATCCGGGGAAGCGCTGGGCGGTCCGT